>JANNKS010000722.1:0-1895 GCA_031396425.1 Rhizobacter sp.
CTCGTCAGAGTGCGCGACGAGATAGGCAGAGCAGTCAACGGAATCATTCGTGCGCAGCCACTTTGGGACGAGCCGCGCCTCCATAAAGCGGCTACCGGCGATCGACTCTTCCTGGCCGGGACGAGGTAGAGCCGAAGATCAGCTGTATGGAAGGCCAGTTTGACTGGCAGGTCTACGGCAGCGGGATCGAACTGGCGAAGACCCGCCCGCGACCCGTTGCGGCCTCACGACGGTAGGCACTGTCCACCTGAAAGCCGCCATCCGAATTTGCCTCGTGCACGCCGTCGCGTCGTCACGCTGTCGAGCGATTTGATGGGCCCCCTTGGGGGGCTGGGTTGCCGGACGTCAGTCGCGGCGCAATTGCGCTCCGGTTTGCCACAGAACGAAGGCGTACATGTCGGCCGCGAGCGCGTCGCGCTGCAGGCGCGTCGAGCCGATGCCGTGGCCGGCGTTGAAATCCACTCGCAAGAGCACGGGCTTGCCACTGGTGCTGGCGGCCTGTACCCGCGCGGCGAACTTGGCCACGTTCCAGGGTGCCACGCGCGGATCGGTTGCTCCGGTCACGCAAAGTAGCGCCGGGTAGCGCACGCCGTTGCGTACCGCCTGCACGCTGTCCATCGCCAGCATGATGCGAAAGCTTGCGGCGTCCACGGCGGGGCCCCATTCACCGATGTCGGCGATGTTTTGCTCGGCCATGTATCGGATCGGGTTGGACCAACCGACGTCCGAGATCACCACGGCGAACAGGTCGGGCCGCTCGGTCATGGCACGGCCCACAGCGATGCCGCCGGCCGAGGTGCCGGTGATGGCGAGCCGGCGCGGCGTCGTGAGGCGTTCGCGAACGAGCGTCTCGCAAACGTCGATCAGGTCACGCCAGGTATTGGGCTTGCTGGCCTTCTTTCCGGCTTGGTGCCATTCGCGGCCGTATTCACCACCGCCACGCACGTTGGCATTGACGAACACGCCACCCGCATCGAGAAAAGGCAACAGCGTGGGCGAGAAGCGCGGCGTGGTCGAGTACTGGTAGGCGCCGTAGGCGCCAACAAGGGTGGCGTGCCGGTGGCCGGTGTGCGGGCCCTTGCGGCGGATCACGGTGTAGGGGACGCGCACGCCGTCGCGCGCCACCGCGAAGAATCGCCGCTCTTCGTAGGGGGTGAGGTCGATCGGCGGCCGTGGTGTCAGGCCGGTGTCGGCAATGCGGCCGTCGGCGTCGACCCGCCAGATGCCTCCCGGCTGCAGCCAGCCCTCCAGCGCGAGATAGGCGCCGTCTTGATCGGGCGCGGTGAAGAGCCGGCTCACCGCGCCTTCGAAGGGCAGCGCCAGCTCGGTGACCTTGTCGTCGCGTCCGATGCGGGCGAGGCGGTGCACGCCGCCGTCCATCAGTCTCACGTAGACGCCGTCGCGCGCGCCGACGAGTTCGTCGATCACCGTCGCGCCCTGGGGCATCACCACGGTGGCGCGCTCGAGATCTGGTGCGGCGAGCGGCACGCGCAGCACCCGGCCGCGCACCGCACCGCGATTGGACAGCAGATACAGCGCGTCACCCACAAGTGCCGCGGCGGTGATCAGCGCGTCGAAGTCGGCCACTCGGTGCCACTGAGTGCGGCCAGCCGCGAGCATGTCCAGCGGCGTCACGTAGAGCGCGAACTCGGTGCGGATGTCGAACACGATGGCCAGCGCCTGCGCGGCTTTGGGGGCGGTAACGATGCGCGTGAACTGGAGCGGTTCGATCGGCACCGATGGGTCGCGACCGCTCCCCATCACAACCGCATCGCTGCCCGGATCGGTGCTCAAGCGGTGCAGCTTGACGACGCTGTGCTGGTAGAGCGTGGGCGTGCCGCGCTGACCGGTGAGCTGGATGTAGAAGAAGCCCGAGCCGTCGGGCAGCCAGGCCG
>JANNKS010000467.1:0-8173 GCA_031396425.1 Rhizobacter sp.
CCCAGGCGCAGGTTGGCAAGCAGCCGTTCATGCAGGTGACAGATCTCGGTCATGCCGGCTTCCGAAAAACTGCGCCTGGGCATGAGCGTGTTCCTCGATGGCCATGTGCGCGACGCGAAGAAGCTGCTCGAAGAAAAGGCACGCTTTCGCGACCTGGAGCATGAATACGCCGCCAGCCACATCGGCCGCCTGCGCGACAACACGGCGCAAAGCATCGAGACCAGTTCACTGCACCTGGACCTGATCAGCGACCTGAAGCGCATCAATTCGCACATCTGCTCGATCGCCTACCCGATCCTCGAATCGGCCGGCGCGCTGCGCCAGACGCGCATTCGCAATTCACAGCTGGTGACGCAGCAGCAGGAAGACACGATCACCTGACGCGCGTCGGCCGGCGCTCCAGCCAGGCGCACAGGATCAGCGCCGCCTCGAGCGTGAACGCTTCAGCGCTCAGCCGCTCGGCCACCTCGGCGGGCGACAGGCATTCAAAGCATTGCACTTCGCCGTCCTGGTTCTCCGGCTGCACCGCATCGTCAATGACAGCCTCGTAGACGTCGATCCGCTCGACCAGGTAGCCTTCGCGCACGGGCCGGCGCAGCGCGATTTCCTCAACGTACCGCATTTCTTGAAGCTGCGTCAGGTGCAGGCCGGCTTCCTCCCAGGTTTCGCGTTCCAGCGTGTCGGCCGACGTTTCGCCGGCGCCGACCTGGCCACCCATCGTCGTGTCCCACTGGCCGGGGTCGGTCGCCTTGTCGAGTGCGCGCTGTTGAACCCACACGCTGCCGTCCGCTCGCGCGCAGACCAGATGCACAGCGCAGGTGGCGATGCCCAGCGGACGCACTGCGGCACGCTCGATCGACGCGACCGGTCGACGGTTTGCGTCGGTCACGTCCAGCAATTCGCCGCGCCAGCGACCGCCCAGACCCTGTTGGTCCAACCACTCGGCGATGGCGGCCAGCGACTCGTTCGCAGGCCCGTGCAGCTGCCAGGTGGCTCCTGCACGACGCAACGGCAGCCCGGCTTGGACCAGGCGCAGCGCAAGCTCGGTCTCGATCGAACCAATCGCCATGTGCGCGGGCCCGAGAGTCAACACCGCGCGCGGCCGTTCGGGCGGCAGCGCAGCGCGTTCGCGCAGCCGGTCCCAGATTGGCAAAGGCCATGAGCCAGGTTTCTTCGCCACCGACAATGCCGCTAGGGTGTTGCGGGCGCGACGCCGGATTCGCCTGCTGACGCCGCTGCGCCGCGCTCCAGCAAATCGCGCAAACCGGCCTCGTCGAGCACGGCCACACCCAGCTCGCGCGCCTTGTCGAGTTTGGAGCCGGCCTCGGCGCCGGCAATCACGTAGTCGGTCTTCTTCGACACCGATCCCGTGACCTTCGCTCCGGCCGCTTCCAGCAGCGCCTTCGCTTCATCGCGCGACAGATCCGGCAACGTTCCGGTCAGCACGACAGTCTTGCCGGCCAGGCGCGCCGCGGCGGCTTGCGCGGGCCGGTCGGCTTCTTCGAATTGCACGCCCGCCGTTCGCAGTGCTGCCACCACGTCGCGGTTGTGCGCCTGTTCAAAAAACGTCCGGATGCTCTGCGCCACCACCGGGCCCACGTCGTTGACCTGCAGCAGCTCATCGACGCTGGCATCCATCACCCGCTCGAGCCGGCCGAAATGCCGCGCCAGGTCTTTCGCGGTCGTTTCGCCGACATGCCGAATGCCCAGGCCGTAGAGGAAGCGCGCCAGCGTGGTGGCCTTGCTCTTGTTCAAGGCGGCGAGGATGTTGCAGGCGCTTTTTTCGCCCATGCGGTCGAGCGCCACCAGCCGGGCCAGGTCAAGGCTGTAGAGCTCCGGCAGCGCCTGGATCACACCGGCGTCGACGAGCTGGTCGACGAGTTTGTCGCCCAGACCTTCGATGTCCAGCGCGCGCCGGCCGGCGAAATGAAGGATTGCCTGTTTGCGTTGGGCCGGGCAATACAGACCTCCGCTGCAGCGCCAGTCCACTTCACCTTCTTCGCGGGCAATCGCGCTGGCGCACACTGGGCATCGGCCCTGCAGGGCCTTGATCAGGTCGAACGGATCGCCCACATCGGCCGGACGGCGATCCAGCACCACCGCGACGACTTCGGGAATCACGTCCCCGGCACGCCGCACGATCACGGTGTCGCCGACGCGCACGTCCTTGCGCCGGATTTCGTCTTCATTGTGGAGCGTGGCGTTGCTCACGGTCGTGCCGCCGACGAACACCGGTTCCAGCTTGGCCACCGGCGTGAGCTTGCCGGTGCGTCCGACCTGCACGTCGATGCCGCGCACCCGCGTCATCTGCTCCTGCGCCGGGTACTTGTGTGCCACCGCCCAGCGCGGTTCGCGCGAGACAAAACCCAAGCGCTTCTGCAGCGCGCGCGAGTTGACCTTGTAGACCACACCATCGATATCGAAAGGCAACTGATCGCGCCGCACCGCAAAACGTTCATGAAACGCGACCAGCCCGGGCGCGCCCTGAACCACGTCCCGATCGATGCACACCGGCAGGCCCATCGCCGCGAAAGCGTCGAGCATCTGGCTGTGCGTCGGGGGCAGGTCCCAGCCCTGAACATCGCCAATGCCATAGGCGAAAAAGCTCAAGGGCCGGCGCGCGGCGATCGCCGGGTCGAGCTGGCGCACCGCCCCGGCGGCTGCATTGCGCGGGTTCACGAAGGTCTTCTCGTTGCGCGCACCGCCGGCGATCAAGGCACGCTGGCGCTCGTTCAGCGCCTCGAAGTCATCGCGCCGCAGGTAGACCTCGCCGCGCACTTCGAGCACCGCCGCGTTCACGCCGTGCAGGCGCAGCGGTACTTGCGCAATCGTGCGGATGTTCTGGGTCACGTCTTCGCCGTTTTCGCCGTCGCCGCGCGTTGCGGCCTGCACCAGCACGCCGGACTCGTAGCGCAGGTTGATCGCCAGGCCATCGAACTTCAGCTCGGCGGCGTATTCGAGCGGCGGGTCGGACTCGCTCAGTTCGAGTTCACGGCGCACCCGCGCATCGAAGGCCAGCGCGCCGCTGCTCTGGGTGTCGGTTTCGGTGCGGATCGACAGCATCGGCACCGCATGCCGCACCGGCGCGAATCCGTCGAGCACCTTGCCGATGATGCGCTGGGTCGGCGAATCGGCGCTCAGCAGCTGCGGGTGCGCCGCTTCGATGGCCTGCAGTTCCTGGAACAGCCGGTCGTATTCGGCATCTGGAATTTCCGGCGCGTCGAGCACGTAGTAGAGGTGGGCGTGATGGCGCAACTGTTCGCGCAGCAGCGCAGCGCGGGCTTCAGGGGACTGCTCGGCTCGATTCGACATGGCAGCGGTGTGCGCGGCGGTCGGGCGGCTGCGCGGCGATGCTCAGCTGAACAGGCGTCTCGCCGCCTGTGAGCCGGCGGCGAGATCGCGCTCGCTCAGGCTCGCGTAGAGCTGTTCGAGTTCAGCGCCGATGGCGGCAAAACCGGCTTCGCTGATGGCCTGGCCCTGGTCATCGACGATCGCAGCGTCCATGCCCAGAGCCAACGCCTGCGCGCTCGCGCGCCACGCCACGTAGGGCGTGAAACGCGCTTCGGTCTGCGGCACGTCAAAACTCAGCGTGACGTCGCGCACCACGCTGTGCTGCGGGTCGTCGGCCAGCGCGGCCTGCGAGTCGAAGCTGAGCGTCACCACCGGGGGCGCGCCTTCGTCCGCGCCGGGCAGCACCAGGCGCCCCGGCACCGCACCGGGCACGAAGCCATGGCGCGACGCATGCTGGATCACATAGCCCACCGACCAGGTGGCACTTCGGGCGCGCAGGTGGACCGCGAGCTGCGCGTCGTGCTGGCCTGCAAACGCGTCGAGCTCGCGCGCGCGCGCCACCACTTCGAGCATGTCGGGCACGTCGGGCATCGCGCCGATCGCTTCGGCGAAGGCCTGCAAGGTCTGCACGAACTCCGAGAACTCGATCTCGTTGATCGCACCGCTGCGATTCGTCAGTTGCACGCCCGCCTGCAGCTCGCTGAAAAGCTGGCCCGCAACGGGCGCTTCCCACTCGCCGGTCGCAGCGTTCAAGCCTTCGATCAGGAAGGGTTTGCTGCCCGCGCGCCGCGTGGCGGGAAGGTGCAGCAGCAGGTGCTCACCGCTTACCGGCGATTCAAGGGTCAGCGTGACGACGGCGTCGATCAGCGGGTCGATGCGGGCGCCCTGACGCTTGACGCTGAGCCGGTCGCTCGCACCCGGGTCCAGCCCCGGCCCGTCGCCACCACTCGTGCTGGCGGTGTCGCCGAAGACCGGCTCAAGCGGTTCAGGGCGCGCCGCCATCGTGGCGGGCTGCCGCTCGCTCGCCCGCCGCGCCGACCAGGCGCCGTGCACGGCCAGGCCGATCAGGACCAGCACGCCCAGCACGGCAAGGGCAATGGTCAGGGGACTCACACGCTGGCCCGTCTGGCGCGGCTCAGGCCGCCTCCGCCAGGTTGACGGCGGTCTGCATGTCCACCGCGACGATGCGCGAGACACCCTGCTCCTGCATCGTCACGCCGATGAGCTGTTCGGCCATTTCCATCGCGATCTTGTTGTGGCTGATGAACAGGAACTGGGTGCTCCTGGCCATCTCGGTCACCAGCCTGGAGTAGCGATCGGTGTTCGCATCGTCCAGCGGCGCGTCCACTTCATCGAGCAGGCAGAACGGCGCTGGGTTGAGCTGGAAGATCGCGAACACCAGCGCGATCGCGGTGAGCGCCTTTTCTCCGCCCGACATCAGGTGGATCGTGCTGTTCTTCTTGCCCGGCGGCTGGGCCATCACCTGTACACCGGCGTCGAGGATTTCGTCGCCCGTCATCACCAGCCGTGCGTGCCCGCCACCAAACAGCGTCGGGAACATGCGACCGAAGTGTTCATTGACCTGGTTGAAGGTGCTCGCCAGCAGATCGCGGGTTTCGAGGTCGATCTTGTGAATCGCGTCCTCGAGCGTCTTCATTGCCTCGACCAGGTCGGCGTTCTGCGCATCGATGAAGGCCTTGCGCTCGCGCGACAAATTCAGCTCGTCGAGTGCGGCCAGGTTGACGGCTCCCAGCGCCATGATCTCGGCCTGGATGCGGTCGATCTCCGACTGCAGACCCGCCAGCTTGACGTTGTCGGCCTTGACGCTTTGCGCCAGGACGTCCATGTCGACGCTCGCCGCCTGCAACAGATCGAGGTACTGTGCTCCGCCGAGTTTCGCCGCCTGTTCCTCGAGTTGCAGTTTGGTGATGCGATCGCGCAGCGGCTGCAGGCTCTGTTCGCGCACCAGGCGCTGTTCGTCGGCCTGGCGCAGGCGCAGGCTCAGGTCGTCATAGGCGCTGCGGCGCGCGGCCAGCGCGGCTTCGCGTTCCAGCTTGAGCGCCAGAGCCGTCTGCAAGCCCGTTTGTGCCGCGGTGTCGGTGAGCCGCGCCAGTTCCTCGTTCAGCTGCGCGGCACTTTGTTGATTCGCCGCCATTTGCTGCACTGCGGTCGCAATGGCGCGTTCCAGTTCGGCGTGGCGCGCCACCAGTGCGCGCGAGGTGAACACCGCCTCCTGCGCCTGGCGCTCCAGGCTGCGTTGCGCTTCACGCGCCTCGTTCAGGCGGCGCTGCGCCGACAGCACGGCTTCGTCGAGATCGGCATGGCGCTCCTGGGTCAACGCGAGTTGCTGGTCCAACTCCTCGAAGCGTGCCTCGCCGATCGCGCGCCGCTCCTCCAGCGCTTCGACGCCAGCCTCGATTTCGGCGAGTTCGGCGTCGAGCTGGCCGCGCCGTGCGCTGGTCTGTTCGGCCAGCTGGGTCAGGCGCAGGACATCCACCTGCACTTGGTGCGATCGGGTTTGCGCCTCAGCCGCTTCGCGCCGCACGCCGACCAGCCGCAGCGACGCCTCGGTGTAGGCCGCCTCGGCACGCACCAGCGCGGCGCGCGCCTCATCGGCGATCAGCGTCTGGGCGCGCAGCTGGCGTTCCAGATTCTGAATTTCCTGGGCGCGTGCCAACATGCCGGCCTCTTCCGAGTCGGGCGCATAGAAGCTCACCGCGAACTGGCTGACTGCGTGGCCTTCGCGCGTCATGATCACTTCGCCGTGGGTGAGCCTGGCACGCTCGGCAAGCGCTTCGTCGAGGTGGGTGGCGGTGTAGACGCCCTCGAGCCAGTCGTTCAACAGCGCCTGCAGGCCGGCGTCGCCCAGGCGCAGCAGGTCAGACAGGCGCGGAAGGGTCTGGTGCGTGTTGCGGATCGCTGCCAGCGGCGGCGTGTAGAACGCCAGCTTGGCCGGCGGCGCGTCGGCGACGAAGGCGCGAACGGTTTCGATGCGGCCCACCTCGAGCGCATTCAGGCGTTCGCGCAAAGCCGATTCGAGCGCGGTTTCCCAGCCGGCTTCGATGTGCACCTTGGTCCACAGGCCCTGCAGACCCTCCAGGCCATGGCGCGCCAGCCAGGGCTTGAGCTTGCCCTCGGTCTGCACCCGCATCTGAACCGCGCGCAAGGCCTCGAGCCGGGCGTTCAGCTCGGCGTGTTTGCCGGTCTGCTGGTTGACTTGCTCCTGCTGGCTGCGCCGTTGTTGGTCGAGCGCGGGCACGCTGTCGCCCAGTTCGTGCAGGCGCGCCGCGGCGAGCTGCTGGGCTTCATTGGCGACAGCCGCGTCGCGCTGCAGGGCGACCAGGGTTTGCGCATTCGGCGCGGCGAGTTGCGCGCCTTCGGCCGTCAAGCGTTCGCGGCGCTGCCGAAAGGCGCGCTGCTGCTCTTCGAGATGGCGCGACTGTTCGGCGAGCACCTGGATCTGCTGCTGAACCTCCGCCACCTGGCCGCGCTGTTCATTCGCGGTCGCCTGCGCCTGGTTGACCGCCTCCTCGAAACCGGGAATGTGCGCCGCCTGCTCTTCAACCTGCGCGGCCAGCGTGTCGCGCTGTTCGTCGCTCGCGATCACCTGCTGAGCGACCTGGCTCTGTTCGGCAAACGCTTCGCCGCGCCGCTGTTCCCATTGTTCGCTCTGCGTGCCCAACTCGACAAGGCGTTGTTCGGCGCGCTGCCGGCCATCCACCACGTAGCGGATGCGCTCTTCAAGGCGGCTGACCTCGAGTGCTGCTTCGGCCAGCAGGCCCTGCCCGGAATGCAATTCATCGCTGGCCTGGTAGTGCGCCTGCCGGATCGTCTCCAGTTGTGCCTCACCGTGGCGCAACTCGGCGGTGCGTTCTTCCAGCGCGTTGCCCGCCTCGAGCACCGCCTTGGCCAGGCGCTCCTGCTCACTTGCGGCGTCGCGGTGCTTGAGAAACCAGAGCTGGTGCAGCTTCAGCTCACCCTGCGTCTGCAGTTTCCTGTATCGCCCTGCCACCTCGGCCTGGGTTTCCAGCTTCTCGAGGTTGCTGCCGAGTTCGCGAAGGATGTCTTCGACGCGCGTCAGGTTGTCACGTGTGTCCTTCAAGCGGTTCTCGGTTTCGCGGCGGCGTTCCTTGTATTTGGAAACGCCCGCGGCCTCCTCCAGGAACATGCGCAGCTCTTCGGGCTTGCTTTCGATGATGCGGCTGATGGTGCCCTGGCCGATAATCGCGTACGCGCGCGGGCCCAGGCCCGTGCCGAGGAACACGTCCTGCACGTCGCGCCTGCGCACCGGCTGGTTGTTGATGTAGTAGCTGCTGGTGCCGTCACGCGTGAGCACGCGCTTGACGGCGATCTCGGTGAACTGGTTCCATTGCCCGCCGGCGCGCGCGTCTTCATTGGCGAACACCAGCTCGACACTGGCGCGGCTGGCCGGCTTGCGCAGGCCCGAGCCGTTGAAGATCACGTCCTGCATCGACTCGCCGCGCAGTTCGCTCGCCTTCGACTCGCCGAGCACCCAGCGCACCGCGTCCATGATGTTGGACTTGCCGCAACCGTTCGGACCCACCACACCGACCAGCTGCCCAGGCAGCTGGAACTGCGTGGGGTCGGCGAACGACTTGAAACCGGACAGCTTGATGGAGTTCAGGCGCATGAGTGAAAAGGACCGCGCAACGGGTTCGCGCCATGACGCGGAGGATGCGTCTATGTGGTTGATTCAATGGAACATTCTTGGCTCTGGCGAGGACTCTATCGGACCTTGCAGAGCGGGGGGGGCTGTTAACAAGGGGCCCGGCTCCAGCCAGCGCGAAAGCGCCCCAAGGCCCACCCGACCCTCACCCCCCCGGGCGCCAGGCAACCCCCCCACCCACCCGGGCCGCCCACC
>JANNKS010000747.1:0-10026 GCA_031396425.1 Rhizobacter sp.
TGGTCAGCGGCGTCTGCCCGGCTGCGGTGCGCGAACTGCTCTACAAGATCCTGTTCAAGCCAGACAAGAACGGGCCCGAGTACAAGGCCGTCGTCGAGGCCTCGCGCCGTTCGCAGAAGGCGCCGCTCGAATTGCTGAAAGCTGCCGGTGCGATTGCCTCGCCCTATCTGTTCCACTGGAAGCGCTTCCTGTTCGAAAACTTCCCGAAAGGCACCGCGCTTGCCAACCTGGCCGCGCCGCCGATCCGCGAAACCTTGCCGATCGCCGGGGTGCAGGCGTTTTCGATCGACGATTCTGCCACCACCGAAATCGACGATGCGCTGTCGGTCACCGGGCTGGGCAGCGGCACGGTCCGTCTGGGCATTCACATCGCCGCACCGGGCCTGGCATTTGCGCCCGAATCGGCAATCGACAAGCTGGCGCGCGAGCGGCTCTCCACCGTGTACATGCCGGGCTACAAGCTGACGATGTTGCCCGACGAGGTGGTGCAGGCCTACACGTTGGTGGAAGGGCGCGAATGCCCGGCCGTGTCACTGTATGTGAACTTCGACGAGGCGACGCTCGAGGTGCGCGGCAGCGAAACGCGGCTGGAGCGCGTGCCGATCGCGCGCAACCTGCGCCACGACCAGCTCGACAGCGTGATCACCGAGGCGGCGCTGACCGGCGCCGCGCCGGCCGCCTACGAATTCGCGACCGAGCTGGGCTTCGCATTCCGGCTGGCACGCCACCTGAAGGCAGGCCGGGAAGTGCGGCGCGGCAAGCCGGAAAACTTCAATCGGCCCGACTACAACTTCCGCCTCGACGGCAATGACGGCGGCGAACCGCGTGGCGACGAAACCGTGTCGATCGGTTTGCGCCAGCGCGGCGCGCCACTCGACCTGATCGTGGCCGAAGCGATGATCCTCGCCAACAGCACCTGGGGCGGCTGGCTGAACGAGTGCGGCGTGCCTGCCATCTACCGCAGCCAGGCGAGCCTGGCACCCGGCGTCAAGGTGCGCATGGGCACGCGGGCCGCGCCGCATGCGGGCATCGGCGTGGCGCAGTACGCCTGGTCGACCTCACCGCTGCGGCGCTATGTCGACCTGGTCAACCAGTGGCAGATCATTGCCTGCGCCCGCCATGGCCGCACTGCCGCGCTCGCTGCGCCGTTCAAGCCGAAAGACGTGGCGCTGTTTTCGATCATCTCCGGCTTCGACGCGGCGTACGCCGAGTACAACGGCTTCCAGGCGGCGATTGAACGTTACTGGACACTCAAGTACCTGGCGCAAAACGGCATCACCGAACTCGACGCCGTGGTGCTGAAAGACGGCCTGGTGCGCGCCGATGACCTGCCGCTGGTGTTCCGCGCCACCGGCACCGAGAACCTGGCGCGCGCCGCGCGGGTGCGGGTACGCATCACCGGCACCGACCTGCTGACGCTCGATCTGCACGCCAGTCTGCTCACGCAGCTCGGCGCCGCGCCGGGCGCGGTGGCTGCCGGCCAGGAAAGCATCGAGGCCGACCCGGAAGACGCCGCCGATGTGGCCGGCCCGCTGACCCTCGCGATCGACGTCGCAGTGGAATCCGACGCAGCCGAACCCTCCGACCCGGTGGCCACGGCGGCTGGTTGAGGACCGCACCTTGAAGTTCCTGAAGAAGCTGTCGACCTTGCAGATCGCGCTGCTGTGCTCGGTGGCGGTACATGCTGCGCTACTCACGGTGCGCTTCGTCGACCCGGAAGCCTTCAACCGGGTCTTCCAGGACACGCCGCTCGAAGTGATTCTGGTCAATTCGCGCTCCGGCGAAAAGCCCGAAAAGGCGCAGGCCATCGCGCAGGCGAGTCTGGCCGGCGGCGGTGAAGCGGCGAAGGGCCGCGCGATGTCGCCGCTGCCGCCGTCGGCGATCATGGAACTGGGCGACAGCACCGAAGAGGCACGCCGCCAGATCGAGCAGCTGCAACAGTCGCAGATGCAGCTGCTCGCGCAGTTGCGCCGCGAACTCGCGTTGATGGCCGCACCCGACCCGCGCCGCGACCAGGGCACGCCGCTGGAGCGTGCCGAAGAAGAGAAGCGCCGCCAGTTGATTCAACTGCTGGCGGAAATCGAAAAACGCGTCAACGAAGAAAATGCCCGGCCGAAAAAGCGCTACATCAGCCCGGCCACACGCGAAGAAGACTATGCGATCTACTACGACGCGCTGCGCCGCAAGATCGAAGAACGCGGCACCCGCAACTTCCCCGAATACCAGGGCAAGAAGCTGTATGGCGAGTTGACCATGAACGTGACTGTCGATTCACAGGGCCGCGTCGTCGACACCGAAGTCGTTCGCGCATCGAACTCCAAGGTGCTCGACCTGCGCGCGGTGGCGATCGTCAAGGCGGCGGCGCCATTCGGCTCGTTCAGCGACAAGATGCGGCGCAAGGCGGACCAGATCGTTGTCACGTCGCGCTTCAAGTTCACCCACGACGAAGGGCTGGAAACCACGCCGTTGAGTTCGGCGCAGCGCTGATGGACCAGTACGTGGTGGCCGGCCATCCGGTCGAGCACAGCCAGTCGCCGTTCATCCATGCGTTGTTTGCGCAGCAGACCGGCGAGGCACTGCACTACGGCCGGCTGCTGTGCCCCCTCGACGGCTTCGAAGCATCGATTCGGGCCTTTGCGCGCGGCAGCGCCGCCGGGCCGGCCCGCGGCTGCAACGTGACCGTGCCATTCAAGTTCGAAGCCTTTCGCCTGTGCCCTGACCGCACCGAACGCGCGGCACTCGCCGGCGCGGCGAACACGCTGCGCTTCGATCCAGCGGGCTGGTGCTGCGACAACACCGACGGCGCCGGTCTCGTGCGCGACATCGAGCAAGGCGCTGGCGTTGAGCTCGCGGGCCGGCGCGTGCTGGTGCTCGGCGCCGGCGGTGCCGCCGCCGGCGTGCTCGGGCCGCTGCTGGCGGCGCGCCCGGCCGAGCTGGTGCTGGCCAATCGAAGTGCCGACAAGGCGCATCAGTTGCTCGAGCGCCACCGCGCGGTCGGTGGCGCAGCCCGGCTGCAGGCCACCGGCCTGCACGACTGCGGTACCGGTTTCGCGGTGGTCATCAACGCCACCGTTTCGAGCCTGCAGGGCATCGCGTCGCCGGTCGATGCGGCCGTTCTGCAGCCCGGCGCCTTGGCGATCGATTTGATGTATGGCCCGAAAGCTGCACCGTTCATGGCCTGGGCTAAACAGCACGGCGCCACCGCACGCGACGGCCTGGGCATGCTGGTGGAACAGGCCGCCGAAGCGTTTCTATTCTGGCGCAGCGTTCGGCCCGACACCGTGCCGGTGCTCGCCGCGTTGCGCCGCCGTCTGGCCGGGCCCACCCCATGAACACACTGGGGCGGGCGCTGTTGCGCCTGGTCATCCTGGTGCTGCTGTCGGTGCTCGCGCTGCAGGCCTATTTCCTTGTGCGCATTGCACTGATGCGCTACGTCGACCCGCAGAGCACGAGTTTCCAGCGTTCTGAGGCGGGGCGCTTGCTGGCCACCCAGGGCAAGATCCTGTGGAGTCAGCAATGGGTGCCCTACGCGCAGATCTCGGAGCACCTGAAGCGCGCGGTGATCACCTCGGAAGACGCGGGCTTCGCCGACCACAGCGGCATCGAATGGGACGCACTGGAACAGGCCTTCGAGCGCAACCAGCGCGCGCAGGAGCGCGCCGAGCGCATCAACGAGCGGCTCGACAAACGCGCTGCCGTGCCGGCGCGGAAGCCGCCGGCCCCCGCGCCGCACGTCAAGCCCAAACTGGTGGGCGGCTCGACGATCACCCAGCAGCTGGCGAAAAACCTGTTCCTCAGCGGTGAGCGCAATATCGTGCGCAAGGCGCAGGAGTTCGTCATCACCCTGATGCTCGAGGCACTGCTGAGCAAGCGACGCATTCTCGAGATCTACCTCAACAACGTCGAGTGGGGCGAAGGCATCTTCGGCGCCCAGGCCGCGGCGCGCTACTACTTTCGTGTCGATGCGGCGCGCCTGGGCCCGCTGCAGGCGGCGCAACTGGCGGTGATGCTGCCGGCGCCGAAACGCTTCGAGAAGCGCCCGCATTCGCCTTATGTGCTCGGCCGCGCCAGCACGGTGGCGGCGCGCATGGAGGCGGTGGATCCACCCTGAGCACAGTGGCTGTGCCATCGCCCTGCGCTGCCGAAACCGCGCGCATGAATCCACGCACCCTTTCCCTTCACTTGTTAGACTCTGCGGCCCCGCCGAGTTCGAACGCAGCCGTGAACCACCGCACCTCGCCGCACCGTCGCGCGCTCATCGCAGCCCTGCTCCTCAGCGTGGCGTTGATGCAATGGCTGGGTTTGATTCACGGTGTCGTGCATGCGGTTGGCCCCGCCGGATGGCATGCGCCTGAACATGTTCGGCCGCTGGCCGAAAGCCCCATGCGGGCGAGCGATGCGGCGACCATTGAACAGGGCGCGCTTTTCGGCAGCCACGACGACCAAGCCCAATGTCGCTTGTTCGATCAGCTGGCGCAGGCCGATCTGGCCTGGCTGGCGCCGCCGCCGCTGGTCGAGCCGCCCTGCAGCTCTGACGCGAAATTTGCACTCAACAGCGGGCGCTTTGCCGCCCCGGCGGCGAGCTACCTCGCCCGCGGCCCACCGTTGCGCGCCTGAGCGCCAGCCACGACTGCGACTGATCTGCTGCGCCGCCGCCCTGCGGCCAGTGGTCCGGTCGTGACGTGCACTGTCGCGCACCCCACCCGACTTGCCGTTTGCACTGCCACAGCCGTGGTGGTGTGCCCCTTCATTGCGCAGTCCGGCCGAGCCCACGCGCGCGCCGCGCTGCCCAGACCGACCCTGATTGGATTTGCCATGTTGAACTTCACACGCTGCCGCCCCGCGTGCGGCACGCTACCCGGCCGCCAGACGCCAGCCCGGCCCCCACGACCTCGATTCAGCGTCGTGCTGCTGGCCATGCTCGCCGCCATCGCCAGTGCGCAGGCAACGGCACAGGACGTGGTGCCGCCGAAGCCCCGTGCGCTGCAGCTCGACCCGGTGCTCGTGACCGGCAACCCCTTGCGTTCCAGCGACTTCACCATTCCCGCTGCGGTGTTGTCCGGCGATGAACTGGCGCTGCGCCGCGGTGCGTCTATCGGCGAGACACTGAACGGCCAGACTGGCGTGTCGAGCACCTACTTCGGACCCAACGCAAACCGGCCGGTGATTCGCGGACTGGACGGTGACCGGGTTCGAATGCTGGGCAATTCAAGTGGCTCGCTTGACGCCTCGAGCCTGAGCTTCGACCATGCGGTGCCGATCGACCCGCTGGTGGTCGAGCGCATTGAAGTGCTGCGCGGCCCGGCGGCGCTGATGTACGGAGGTAACGCCATCGGCGGCGTGGTCAACGCGATCGACAACCGCATTCCGAAGGCCGCCATCCTGGGGGTTTCCGGGGTCGCCGAACTGCGCCTGGGCGGCGCAGAGCAGGAACGGGCGGGCTCCGCGATCCTCGAGGCCGGCAACGGCGGTTTCGCGCTGCACGTCGATGCGTTCGGCCGCAGCACCTCGGATCTGCGCGTGCCCCGCCATACACCTGTGCAGGACGGCACGCCCTTGCCCGAAGCGACGACGGTGCGCAACTCGGCAGCGCGCACCAAGGGGGCGGTACTGGGCGGGTCGTTCACCTTCCCAAATGGCCACCTCGGGCTGTCGGTCGACCGCTACGACAGCCGCTACGGCATCGTTGCTGAACCCGACGTGGTGGTGGACATGATGCGCGACCAATGGGCGCTGTCCAGCGAAGTGCGTGACATCACGCCGTTGCTGCGCAGCCTGCGCGGCCGCCTCACTTCAACGCGCTATCTGCACCAGGAAATCGAAGGCGACGGCGCAGTGGGCACCACGTTCAAGACGACGGGCAGTGAAGCGCGTTTTGAAGCCGAACACGCGGCCTTGGGCCCGCTTCGTGGCGTGATCGGCCTGCAGCTCGAAGACTTCGACTTCTCGGCCCTCGGCGCAGAAGCGTTCGTGCCGAGCACTCGCACGCAGCGTCAGGGCCTCTTCGTCGTCGAAGAGATGAACTGGCCCTTGGGTGTGCTGAACGCCGGCGTGCGCGTCGAGCGCACCCGGGTTCACTCCGACGGCGACTCCGACCCGCTCGTCGCCCAGTTCGGCCCGGCAGCGACACGCCGGTACACGCTGGCCAGCGTCGCGCTGGGCAACAGCTGGCGCTTTGCGCCGCAGTGGACCCTGTCGAGCAACCTCAGCTCCACCGGGCGTGCCCCGACCTCGTTCGAGTTGTTCGCCAATGGCATGCACGCCGCGACGGCGGCGTTCGAACGCGGCGACCCCAACCTGGGCGCCGAGCGCGGCAACACCATCGACATGGCGGTGCAATGGAAGGCGCAGAGCGATTCGCTGCGCCTGGGCGTATTCCATTCGCGCTTCGCCCGCTACATTGCACTCGACGCGAGCGGCGCGACGGTCGACATTCCAGACGGCAGCGGCGGGGTCGAGAGTTTTCCGGAGTTTGTGTTCCGGCCGGTGCGCGCCAGGCTGCAGGGCGTGGAAGCCGAGGCGCGCTGGCGCGTGGCCACAGCACCGTGGCGCACCGAGCTGTCGGGCAAGCTCGATCTCACGCGTGGTACCAATCTCGACCGCCGCGAACCCTTGCCGCGCGTCGCGCCGTTGCGTCTGACGCTGGGTACCGACACCGCATTCGCCGGCTGGGCAGCGCGCCTCGAGGTGGAGCACTCGGCGCGCCAGAGCCGGGTACCGGCGAGCGATTTGCCTACCGCCGGCCACACGCTCGTGAACGCATCGCTGAGCCGGGCCTTCGATCTGGGCGGAGTGTCGGCCTGGTGGTTCCTGCGCCTGACCAACCTGGGCGACACACTCGCCTACAGCGCCAGTTCGGTGAACACGATCCGCAGCCTCGCGCCATTGCCGGGTCGCGCGCTGCGCACCGGGCTGAGGGTGAACTTCTGATTGCTCAGTGCCCACTGACCAGGCGCGCCCGCCCCGGCACGCCACCACACCGAGGGTACGGCCGGTCTCTGGCGACTACCCCTGCGGCGCTGCCCGCCGGCACCGGGCCGGCTCCTAGAATCCACGCCATGCCAGTTGATTTCGCCGTCGAAGTAGCCGCTGCCGCGGCGCGCCTGATCGTCGAAGACGGCATGGAGTACGGGCCGGCGAAGCGGCGCGCGGCACAGGCCCTCGGCGGCGGCCGGGTGCGCAGCGCCGAACTGCCCGACAACCAGGCGGTCGAAGCCGAGGTGCGTGCCTACCTGGCCATGTACTGCGCCGACACCCAGCCGGCCGAGCTGGCCGCGTTGCGCAAGGTAGCGGCCGACTGGATGGAGCGGCTCGCCGAGTTTCGGCCCCACCTGGCCGGCGCAGTGTGGCGCGGCACGGCCACCCGGCACAACGACGTCAGCATTCAACTCTTCTGCGACGACCCCAAATCGGCCGAAATCGCCCTCATCAACAGGGGTGGTCACTTCGAAGTCGGCAGCACCACCGGCTTTCGCGGCGAACCGGTGGATGTGCTCAGCGTGTTCAGCATGAGCCCGGAACTCGGCCGTTCCGTCACGGTCCACCTCGTCGTGCACGACCATGACGATCTGCGCGGCGCGTTGAAGCCCGACACTTCGGGGCGACCCCAGCGGGGCAATTTGGCCGCCTTGCGAAAACTCGAGGAATCCGAATGAACACGAACCAGCGACGCGCCTGGATGATCGTCAGCGCCGCCGCCGCCACTGCCGCCGGCCTGGGGCTGGCCCTGTGGCGATCGGCGCCCAAAGCTGGCGGCACGTTGAGCGCCCAGCAGAACACCGGCTCAGCCAGCCTGTGGACGCAACGCTTCGAGCGGCCGGCGGGTGGCGACCTGGTGATGGCGGAACTGCGCGGCAAGCCGGTGCTGCTCAACTTCTGGGCCACCTGGTGCGCCCCCTGCGTCGCCGAAATGCCGATGCTCGATGCCTTCCAGCGCGACCATGCCGCGCAAGGCTGGCAGGTCGTCGGGCTGGCGGTCGACAACCCGGAACCGGTGCGCGATTTCGTCACGAAGCGCCAGATCGGCTTTGCGATCGGCCTGGTCGGCTTCGCTGGCGCCGACCTGGCGCGCGAATTCGGCAACACCTCCGGCTCGTTGCCGTTCAGCGTCGTGTTCGGCCGCGACGGCCAGCCCAAACACCAGAAACTCGGCGCGCTGAAGCCGGAAGATCTGGCCTCCTGGGTCAAATCGATCGGGTGAGTCGCGCCCGGCGGGCCACCGCCGCGCAGATCTCCTGCCCGCGGACAAGTTTCTTGTCAACGGCTCGCATTTGCGTTCAAAGCGCGTAAAGTTCGCACCTTCGCGGATTTCTGGCGCTGAACTTGCGCTGAGCCCATAACTTCGGCGCAGGTCGGCGCGCCGAAAATGCCATCCTGATCAGTTCGACATCGACCCGTACCCTCGCATGATGACTTGGTGAATTGCGCATTGATCTACTCCGTTGCGCAAGAAATCGAAGCAAAAGACAGCGAGCAATAGAACGCGAGTAACAGACAGCAGTCAAAACCACGCGCCCGGTTCTGTTCCGGCCCGCGGAACAGAATCGGCAGAACAACCGACGTTGGAGACAGCATGGACCTTCGCAAGCTCAAGACACTGATCGACCTGGTGTCGGATTCGAACATCGCCGAGCTCGAAATCACCGAGGCCGACGGCAAGGTGCGCATCGTCAAGTCCGACCCGGCAGCGCGCGCTGCGGGGTCGGCGGCAGCGCACGCCGCTGGCGGCGTTGCCGCGCCGGCGGGGTTGCCGCTGGCGGCCGCGCCGATGGCGCCCGCACCCGTGCTTGAAGTGCCGGCAGAGGCGCCCGGCCACACCGTGAAGTCACCGATGGTGGGAACCTTTTATCGCTCGGCCAGCCCGGGCGGCAAAGCCCTGGTCGAGCTCGGAACCGCGGTCAAGGAGGGCGAGCCGATCTGCATCATCGAAGCGATGAAGATCATGAACGAGATCGAGGCCGACAAGTCGGGCACGGTCAAGCGCATCCTGTGCGAAAACGGCCAGCCCGTAGAGTTCGGCCAGCCCTTGTTCGTGATCGAGTAGCGCGCGCCATGAGCCCCCCGAGTCGAGCCGCAGGCCTTGCGGCCCAGCCGACCTGCCCTGCGTGCGAAGCACGCCGGGCCGATTGAGACCAGGCACCCATGTTCAAGAAAATTCTGATTGCGAACCGGGGGGAGATCGCCCTTCGAATACAACGTGCCTGCCGCGAGATGGGCATCAAGTCGGTGGTCGTTTATTCCGAAGCCGACCGCGACGCGAAATACGTCAAGCTCGCCGATGAGGCGGTCTGCATCGGCCCGGCCGCGTCGGCGCAGAGCTACCTCAGCATGCCGGCAATCATCTCGACTGCCGAAGTCACCGATGCCGAGGCGATTCACCCGGGCTACGGCTTCCTGTCGGAGAACGCCGACTTTGCCGAACGCGTCGAGCGCAGCGGATTCACCTTCATCGGGCCGACGCCCGAGTCGATTCGCACGATGGGCGACAAGGTGGCCGCCAAGCAGGCCATGCTCAAGGCCGGCGTACCGTGCGTGCCGGGTTCGGAAGATGCGCTGCCCGACGACCCCAAGGAAAGCATCCGCCAGGCGCGGGCGATCGGCTACCCCGTCATCATCAAGGCCGCTGGCGGCGGCGGGGGGCGCGGCATGCGCGTCGTGCACACCGAAGCAGCGCTCATCCATGCGGTGCAGACCACGCGCGCCGAGGCCGGTTCGGCGTTCGGCAACCCCGCGGTCTACATGGAGAAGTTCCTCGAGAATCCGCGCCACATCGAGATCCAGGTGCTCGCCGACGAACATAAGAACGCGGTCTGGCTGGGCGAACGCGATTGTTCGATGCAGCGGCGCCACCAGAAGATCATCGAAGCGCATCCACACTCGCATCCGACCGACCCGTCGCCAGCGCCGTCTCCACTTGCACGAGCCGCGCGGCGACTTGGAAAAAGGCCGCGTGATCCGTCTCGCTGCGCACCTTCCGGCGCAACTCCTCGCGCTCGCGCTTCAATGCCGCCAAACGATTCGCGGCTT
>JANNKS010000470.1:0-3005 GCA_031396425.1 Rhizobacter sp.
CGGCGTCGGTGTCGAGGTGGTGGCCATTGGCGACATCACCTGCGGCAAGCCGGTGGGCTTCCTGCCCGACGACGACGGCTGGGGCACCACTTACAGCATCGTCAACTTCGAAGGCGTGAACGCGCAGAACCAGGGCCGCTACTTCAATGGCTTTGAGCCGACCTGCGCGGTCGCTGAGGACTTGTCGCTGCCGATCGGCGACCTGTCCGACCCGCTGCTCGTCGCGGCGGCGCATCACGCCGACAACGGCGCCTGTCCGGTGGCGCTGACGCGCGAATCTCCCGCGTCGCGCGCCGGTGCTGCGCGCAAGCGCTACAGCGGCGCCGACGGCGGCGAGCGCAGCGGCATGTCAGCGCGCTGAAGCTCTCCCGGCGAGCACCTCACATGAAGAGGTGTTCGCCCGCGTTCTCGCCACCGAGCACCACGTAGTTGACCTTCTTCAGATCGGCCAGCACCCGCCCACCGGCATAGCTGATGGCGCTTTGCAGGTCTTCGCGCATTTCGCGCAGGGTGTCCTCCAGCGCGCCCTTGATGGGTTCGAGGATGCGCTTGCCCTCAACGTGTTTGTACTCGCCCTTGTTGAAGTCGCTGGCCGAGCCGTAGTACTCCTTGTAGCGCTTGCCGTCGACCTCAACCGTGGCGCCGGGAGACTCTTCATGGCCAGCAAACAACGAGCCCACCATGACCATCGCGGCGCCGAAGCGAACGCTCTTGGCGATGTCGCCGTGGTGGCGGATGCCGCCGTCGGCAATGATGGGTTTGCTGGCGACGCGGGCGCACCACTTCAACGCCGAGAGTTGCCAGCCGCCCGTTCCAAACCCCGTCTTGAGCTTTGTGATGCACACCTTGCCCGGGCCCACGCCGACCTTGGTGGCGTCGGCGCCCCAGTTTTCAAGGTCGATCACCGCTTCGGGTGTCGCCACGTTTCCGGCAATCACGAACGCATTGGGCAGGCGCTTCTTGATGTGTTCGATCATCTTGTGCACACTTTCGGCATGGCCGTGCGCAATGTCGATCGTGATGTAATCGGCGCCCACGCCTTCGGCGGCGAGCTTGTCGATCGCCGCGTAGTCGGGCGCCTTCACGCCCGCGCTCAACGAGACATACAGGCCCAGATCGCGCATGCGCTTGGCATAGCTCACGTTGTCGACGTCGAAACGGTGCATCACATAGAAAAATCCGTTCGCCGCCAGCCACTCCGTGATCGGTTCGTCGACCACCGTCTTCATGTTCGCGGGCACCACCGGCAGGTTGAAACGGCGCGGGCCGAACTCGATCGATGCATCGCATTCCGAGCGGCTCTCCACGCGGCATTTGCGCGGCAGCAGCAGGACGTTGTCGTAGTCGAAGATTTCCATTGTTCCGATGTCCCTGTTGCGCTTCTGATTTCAGTCGTGTCGGTCAGCGCTGTGCCTTGTCGATCGCATTTTGCGCCTCGATGCGTTCGCGCGCAGCGCGCCAGTCAGCGTCGGCCCAGTGTCGCAGCTCATAGAAGTTGCCGCCGGTGGCCAGCGCGTTGCCGCCGTCCATCGCAATGCTCTGGCCGGTGAGCCAGTCGCACTGGCCCGGCGCCATCAGGAACGCGGCAAGGTTCTGCAGCTCGCTCATGTTGCCCGGGCGCGCCATCGGGTTGCGCTCTCGGCTGCGCGCGCCAGGCTCCTCGCCGGGATTGAGCCGCTTGCTCATGCCTTCGGTGGGAATCTCACCGGGTGCCACGGCGTTCAGACGCACGCCGTACTGGGCCCACTCGACCGCGAGCGATTTGGTCATCACCTCGATGCCGGCCTTGCTCATGGCGGAGGGCACGACGAACGGTGAGCCATTGTCGACCCAGGTGACGATGATCGACATGACACTGCGAAACGGCTGGTCGGTGCGCCATTCACCGGCCTTCGCTTGCGCGACCCAACGTTTTCCAATCGCCTGGGTGACGTAGAAACTGCCGTGGAAAACGATGTTCGCGATCGCGTCGAAGGCGCGCGGTGACAGGCTTTCGGTGGGCGCGATGAAGTTGCCCGCTGCGTTGTTGACCAGTCCGCTCAGGCCACCGGACCCCCAGAGCGATTCGACCATGTCTTCCACCGCCTGCGCGATGCGGATGTCGACGCCGAAGGTGTCGATTCGGCGGCCTGGAAACTGCGTGCGCCAAGCGTCTGCGGTCTCGTCGCAGATGGCCTTGCGGCGGCCGCAGATCGCAACGTCGGCGCCAAGGCTGAGGAACCGTTCCGCCATGGCCCGGCCCAGGCCGGTGCCGCCCCCTGTAACAAGAATTCGCTGGCCCTTCATCAGGTCGGGTTTGAACATGGGTTGCCTCCTTGGGGTGCTGCCGCGCAGAACGCTGAGCGCTTCAATTGTGCGCCGCTCCTAGAATCTGCCGATGAGACCAATTGCTGAGGGTGGCCCCGCGCCGGCACGCATCGAGGCCCAGGGTCTGTTGCGTGGCTTGAACCCGGAGCAACTGGCGGCGGTCATTCTGCCGGCGCAACCTTCGCTGATTCTCGCTGGCGCTGGCTCGGGCAAGACCCGGGTGCTCACGACGCGCATCGCCTGGTTGATCCAGACCGGCCAGCTGTCGCCCGGCGGCGTGCTGGCGGTGACGTTCACCAACAAGGCCGCGAAGGAAATGTTGACGCGCCTGGGCGCGATGCTGCCGGTGCCGGTGCGCGGCATGTGGGTCGGCACTTTTCATGGCCTGTGCAACCGTTTTCTGCGCGCGCACTGGAAGCTCGCGGCGTTGCCGCAGGGGTTTCAGATCCTCGATTCGGCCGATCAGCTCTCAGCGGTCAAGCGCATCATCAAGGCGATGAACCTGGACGAGGCGCGCTACGTGCCCAAGCAGGTCACGTGGTTCATCGCCGGCGCGAAGGAAGACGGCCAACGGCCCAAAGACGTGGAGGCGCGCGACGAACTCACGCGCGTGATGATCCAGGTCTACCAGACCTACGAAGAACAATGCCAGCGCGAAGGCGTGGTCGATTTCGCCGAACTGCTGTTGCGCACCTACG
>JANNKS010000765.1:0-5854 GCA_031396425.1 Rhizobacter sp.
AACGCACAGGCGCCAAGGGTTATGGGTTTGCTTCAAGTGCACGATTCGTCAGCCGGTCGGTCGGGCCCAAAAGATGATCGACCTGGGATGAAATGCACAGCATTGAACAAGGAGCGTAGGGCGGCTTTGGGCCCTTTGGCGCCGTTCGTCGGTGCGCGCAGGCCAAGCTCTGCGCGAGGGCCGGTGGCCCGGGGTTCCCAGCGAAACCCGTCTGTCCGTGCAGGCCCAGCCCCACAGCGACTGCGCGCCAGGGCGGCGGCGGCACCCCCCCGTTCTCCGGCCCACGCTCGCGGGGCGCCATCGAGGCCCACTACGGCAAGCCGCGTCATCACGAGCCAAGCGCTCCGATAGCCATGACACCGCGAATGGGGCCGCAACCGCAAGCTGGTCCTTCCCAGCGCCTGCTCGCTTCAGGCGTCGCGGGTGGCGCACAGCGCAATGGATCACTGACATGCAACCTTCCAGGGGCTCCTTCAATCGAGGAACGCTGGTCGCATGTTAAACAATGGCATGTGCTGCGCGACCGGCAGCGAAGTCCGTTGCGGCGCCGGGCAGCGGGCCCCCCCTCTCCCGACCCCCTCGCGGCCCGCGTCAACGGCCTACCAGGCCTGCTTTTCGCGGTAGTCCACGAGGCGCTGAATTTCCTGCTGCAGAACCACTGGAAATCCGCGCCGACGTTCGCGTGCATCGCCGAGCAGGGCGGTCAACATCGCGAGGCAGCCGGGCCGATCCTTCCAGACCGTCGCGAGACTGTTGGCGATGCGTGGAAATCGATCGCAAAGCTGTTTGGGCCGCAGATGCGCTGGCAGCGAAATGACCCAATCCAGCGCCGCGCCCGTCATGGCGCGGTCAGTGGCCATCTTGCTTCGCCGCCTGCCGTCCCATGCCGCCGAATGGTCTGGATAGGTCGGCTCGGCACGCGCAGTCGTCGGGCTGCTGCGGCTCGGTTGGGAGCATGGCTCCTTGGCATTTGGCATGGCGCGGATGAGGTAAGAAGACGAGGCCAAGGCAGGCCGGGCTGTTTGACCGGCAAGACGCATTGTCGAGCCCCGATCGAAACGACCAAAGTCGCAATTTTGCTTTTTAATTCAACCGCTTGGCATCGATATTTCGCCCAGTAGTTCACATGCGCGGCCAGCCCTGCGGCGGCGAAAACGGTGTGCCCACAAGAACGAACCCCTCCCGGCCTTGACGGTGGGAGGGGCGGGTGGCTGATGCCACCAATTCGGAACTCCGGAGGTAGAAGGTCCGGGGCCCCTGGAACGCAGTGACTGCGTCCGCGGATGTGCCTGCATGCAGGCTTCGGAAGCCTAGACCGTGGGGCCGCTCATTTCAAGGTCACTTACTCGAGTTCACCGACTCGAGTTCACCACAGCACAGGCGCTGATCAGGTTGCGGGTCGCGTTGCGATGATCCTGGCCAGCATGCCGGCCACGCGCTGTTCCACTGCAGCCGGCATGCTGATCACTTTGCCCCAGGCCCGATCGGTCTCTCCTGGCCACTTGCTGGTGGCGTCCAACCCCATCTTGCCGCCCAGACCACTGACTGGCGAAGCGAAGTCGAGGTAGTCGATCGGCGTCTGCGCTACCAGTGTGGTGTCGCGCACCGGGTCGACCCGGGTCGTGATCGCCCAGATGACGTCCGGCCAGTTCCTGATGTCGACATCGTCGTCGGTCACGATGATGAATTTCGTATACATGAACTGACGCAGGAAGCTCCACACGCCGAACATCAGTCGTTTCGCATGGCCCGGATACGACTTGCGAATGCTGACAACGGCCAACCGGTAGCTGCAGCCTTCGGGCGGCAAGTAGAAGTCGGTGATTTCGGGAAACTGCTTTTGCAGGATCGGCACGAACACTTCGTTCAGCGCCACGCCAAGCACCGCCGGTTCATCAGGCGGTTTGCCGGTGTAGGTGGAGTGATAGATCGGGTCACGCCGGTGGGTCAGGCGCGCAATCTCGAACACTGGAAACCATTCCTGTTCGTTGTAGTAACCGGTGTGGTCGCCGAACGGGCCTTCCAACGCATGCAAATGGCCGTTGATTTCCTTCAACGGCACGCCGCGTTCACTCACCCCACGAAACCCTGCAGGACAGGCAGGAATCGTGCCTTCCAGGACGATTTCGGCCGTCGCCGGAACCTGCAGCTTCACGCCGGAATCGCCGACCGCCGATTCGGCCAGTTCGGTGCGGCTGCCGCGAAGCAGGCCAGCGAACTGGTACTCGGAAAGACTGTCCGGCACGGGCGTGACGGCACCCAGCATCGTCGCCGGGTCGGCACCGAGCGCCACCGCGATCGGAAAACCCTGGCCCGGCTTGGCCAGCGCGAATTCGCGGAAATCGAGCGCACCGCCTCGGTGTGCCAGCCAGCGCATGATGACCTGCCGCCTGCCGATCACCTGTTGCCGATAGATACCCAGGTTCTGGCGCTTGCGTGCTCCCGGCAACCCCTGGGGCCCGCGCGTGATCACCAGGCCCCAGGTGATCAACGGCCCGGCATCGTCAGGCCAGCAGGTCTGAATCGGAAGTTGCGCAAGGTCGATGTCGGAGGCATCAATGACGATCTCCTGGCAGGGCGGCGAGCGCACCAGCGACGGTTTCATGTCCCACAGCGACTTGACCAGGTGAAGCAGGCGGCCCGCGTCCTTAATCCCGCTCGGGGGTTCAGGCTCTTTGAGGCGTGCCAGTACCGAGCCGACCTCGCGCAGTTCTGACGCGTCCTGCGCACCCATGCCCAAGGCGACGCGACGCGGTGTGCCGAACAGGTTGGTCAGCACCTTGATCTGGTGGCCCTTCGGGTGTTCGAACAACAGCGCAGGTCCGGCAGCTCGCAAGACTGCATCGCTGAGCGCCGTCATTTCCAGTTCGACCGAAATCGGCTCGAGAACCCTGTTTACATCTCCCAAACGATCTAATTCGGCGACGAACCCGCGGAGATCTTTGTATTTCATATCTAATTTCGGTCCAGATTGAAAATTTTGTTCTTGACTGGCGTTATGTACAGTCCATAGAATCCCGCCACCCTGACTTGACTCAGGGATAACCCGCGCCCCCTCATCGTTGGGATGAACTCGAAGGGCGACGGGCTGCCAATTGCCAAGCCGATCACCGGAATTCGCCGGTCCAGACGCTGCAGCCTCTGATTATTGCGTTCGCCCTTGCCTCACGGCCCAGGTTGGCCACGAGCGTGAGGTTTCAACGCGTAGAAACGAGGAGAGACATGACTTCACTTCGCAAACTGCTGGAGGCCTCCGCCGCCGTCCTGCGCGCCATCGCGTCATCAACCCTGGTTTTTGTGGGAGACGTTGGAAGAGGGCTGCTGGTCGTCAGCCACAACACGCTGGCCCTGCTGGGCCTGCTGCTCGTGTGTGCAGGTTTGTTCGCCGCGGGTCGGGACGACATTCGCAATCAGGCCGAGAGCCAATTCCTCGGCTGGTTGCAGGCACGCCAGGTGGCGCGCACCGAACCGGTCATGGAGCCGGAACTTGAAGTGGTCGAAATCAATGCTGTCGCGCGCGCCACGGCAGCAGACCCGAACCTGCTCGATCGGCAACAGGCCGCCGTCGCGCAATGGCTGTCGCGGCGCTATCGGGTGGCGCCCGAGCCGATCAGCCGACTTGTCCAGGAAGCCTGGGCGATCGGTCATCACGCCAAACTCGACCCGACGTTGATTCTGGCCATCATGGCCGTCGAGTCGAGTTTCAACCCCTTTGCGCAGAGCTCGGTGGGTGCGCAGGGTTTGATGCAGGTCATGACCAAATTGCATGACGACAAATATGAGCGCTTCGGCGGCAACCACGCTGCCTTCGACCCGGTGACGAACCTGCGCGTGGGGGTTCAGGTGCTGAAGGAATGTATTGCCAGGGCCGGCAGCCTCGAGGCTGGACTGCGCTTTTACGTGGGCGCGGCCAACCTGCCGGATGACGGAGGCTACGCGGGCAAGGTATTGGCCGAGCAGGGTTTTCTGCGTCTGGTCATGAGCGGCAAGGCCGTTCCGCACATGTCATCGGTGCAGGTGGCCGCCGTGGCGCCGACGGTGCTGGTGCAGCACCAGCGCTCAACCGTGGCTGACACCGAATGGGTTCCAGCACCCGAGGCCGACCCGGCAGACATTGCGCCGCGCCTGAACTGAGCTGTTGAACACAGGCTGCCGGATCGGCAACGACAGCCGGCCGGGCAGCCGCTCTCGCCCGCTGGTCTGACAGGCGCAGCCGCGGCCCTTCGGCTTCGCGTCCTGCGCAGGGCGTCCGCTACACTGCCCGCGCCGCACAATGGGCATTTTTGCTCTCCTGCCGGAGGATCAGGGTGATCAAGCAGCGGGAGCATCCTCGACACTTGTGCGGCATTCAGAGCCCTGCCGTCTGCTCCGGCGGTTTCTGTGCCGCTGGCACGGTCCCGGCAGATCCAGAGCCCCTTCAAAGGAATTTGCCGACCATGTTTGACCGCAGCCAATCCACCATTGCGAATGTCGATCCGGAGTTGTGGTCGGTCATCCAGCGCGAGAACCAGCGCCAGGAAGAACACATCGAGTTGATCGCATCGGAGAACTATGCGTCACCTGCCGTCATGGCTGCACAAGGCAGCCAGTTGACGAACAAGTACGCGGAAGGGTATCCAGGCAAGCGCTACTACGGTGGATGCGAATTCGTCGACATCGCCGAACAAATCGCGATCGATCGCCTGAAGCAACTGTTCGGGGCCGAACACGCGAACGTGCAGCCCAACTCGGGGTCACAGGCGAATCAGGCGGTGTTCTTCGCCCTGCTCCAGCCCGGCGACACCATCATGGGCATGAGCCTGGCCGAGGGCGGGCACCTGACCCACGGCATGCCGCTGAACATGAGCGGCAAGTGGTTCAAGGTGGTCAGCTACGGCCTGACGGCGACCGAAGAAATCGACTACGTCGCCATGGAGCGGCTCGCCCATGAACACCGACCGAAGCTGATCATCGCCGGCGCTTCGGCCTACAGCCTGCGAATCGATTTCAGCCGCTTTGCGAAGGTTGCCAAAGACATCGGCGCGATCTTCATGGTCGACATGGCGCATTACGCCGGCTTGATTGCGGCCGGGGTCTATCCGAACCCGGTGCCGCACGCCGACGTGGTGACATCGACCACGCACAAGAGCCTGCGTGGGCCACGCGGCGGCATCTTGCTGATGAAGGAACCCTTCGCGAAGGCGATCAACAGCGCGGTGTTCCCGGGAATTCAGGGAGGGCCGTTGATGCACGTGATCGCGGCCAAGGCGGTCGCGTTCAAGGAAGCCCTCGCACCCGAGTTCAAGGTGTACCAGCAGCAGGTGCTCAGGAACGCTTCGGCACTGGCGCAGGCCCTGACTGAACGGGGGCTGCGGATCATCAGCGGCCGAACCGAGAGCCATGTGATGCTCGTCGATCTGCGCCCCAAGGGCCTGACCGGCAAGGAGGCCGAAGGGCTGCTCGGCGAGGCGCACATCACCTGCAACAAGAACGGCATCCCGAACGACCCCCAAAAACCGATGGTCACGAGCGGAATCCGCCTCGGCACCCATGCGATGACCACGCGCGGGTTCGGCGAGGAGCAGGCGCGACTGACGGCTCACCTGATCGCCGACGTGCTCGACAAACCGCAGGACCGGGACAACGTCGCCGCGGTGTGCAACCGGGTTGCCGCGCTGACGCGTGACTTTCCGGTCTACCGCTAGTACATTGACACGTAAGTAACGGAACATGAATACACTCTCGTCATCGCCACTCGATGCACGGAGGTGTTGCCATGCGCCAAACGGAACTGCACTTGACCGACGAGGACCGCTTGATCGTGGACGAGATTCGCAGCAAAGGCCTGCATCAGGTGCGAGAGGTCAATCGGGCT
>JANNKS010000052.1:0-10033 GCA_031396425.1 Rhizobacter sp.
CCGACCGCGGCGTGTTGCTCAAGTACGAGCAACCGATCTACAAGCATTGGTTGTCCGCCGAGGTGCTGGGCGGGCACTTCTGGCCGCGCCCGAACGCGACGAGTGAACGCGGTCGCGCCAGGGCGACCGGGGCCAGTCTCAAAATTCGGTTCTGACGCTGCCGCCTGGCTGCAGCGCGCGGCATGGGGGCCGAGCCCACCGTCGTCGGCAGCGTCACCCGCTGACTGCGTGGTGCGCTCGATCGATCGACCCCAGACGCTGCGGCAGCGCGTCCGCGAGGAAGTCATACACAGTGCGCACCACCTTGCTCGAGCGAATCTCCCTGTGCACGGCCAGCCAGCACGGCAGCGGCGGAATGTCGAGTTGCGGCAACACGCGGCGCACACCAGGCCAGTGCGGTGCGTTGTAGTGCGCGACGAAGCCGATGCCCGCACCCTGCGCTACGAGCATGCCGTAGGCGACTTGGTCATCGGTGCGGATCGCGAAGCTGTCGCGCCTGAGCGGCAGCCCCATCGCGGCGAAGCCGCGTTCGATCTGGTCATCGGTGGCGTAGCCGATCAGCGTGTGGCGCGCCAGCTCAAGGGGTTCGCGCGGCGTGCCGGCGCGTTCCAGGTAGCGTTCGTGCGCATACGCGCCGATGCCCACTGTGCCGAGCTTGCGCGCCACCACTGAACTTTGTTCGGGCCGCACCATGCGCACCGCGATGTCGGCCTCGCGGCGCAGCAGGTTGGTGAGCTGGTTGCTCGCCACCAGTTCGAGCTGAATGCCCGGCTCCTGCCGGTGCAGCTCGGCCAGCACCGGCGGCAGCAGGTAGGTGGCGGCGACCATGCTGGTGGTGATGCGTACCGTGCCGGTGGTCTGGTCGCGCTGGCCCGCCAGCGTGCGGGCCAGTGTTTCGGCGCCTTGCTGCATCTGGCGCGCGGCGTCGGCAATCGCCAGCGCGGCGGGCAGGGCCGAGACGCCACGGCCGGTGCGTTCGAACAGCGGTGTGCCGAGCTGCGCCTCGAGCTCGCTGAGGTGGCGGCTCAGCGTGGGCTGCTGGCTGCCGGTGCGGCGCGCTGCGCCCATCAGGCTGCCGGCGTCGAGCACCGCAAGAAAGCTCTTCACGAGCGCCCAGTCAAACCGCTCAAGTGCATGTGTCATGCAGAAGTGTATGGCTGGCTTGCGGTTCTGGGCAATTGTGGAATGGGCCGGGTTTGCCCAGACTCCCGGTCATGTTGTTCACATCGGAGCCTTCGATGCAGCCCGTGCCTTCCGACCGCCCCGCCGTGCTGATCCTCGGGGCCAACGGCCGCCTGGGCTGCGCTGCAGCGCAGGCCTTCAACGCTGCCGGCTGGCGCGTGCTGGCGCAGGTGCGCCGCGACCCGGCGCCTGATCTGCCGGCCGGCGCCACCCTGGTGCGAGCGGCCCTGTCCGACACGCGCGCGCTCAGTGCCGCTGCGGCCGGCGCAAGCGTGCTGTTGCACGCGGTGAATCCGGTCTACACGCGCTGGGACGCCGAAGCGCTGCCAGCACTGCATGCCGGGCTGGACGTGGCAGAGCATCTCGACGCGCACTTCATGTTGCCGGGCAATGTCTACAACTTCGGTGCAGGCATGCCGGCGCTGCTGTGCGAAGACACGCCGCAGCGCCCGAGCACGCGCAAGGGCGAGATTCGCGTGCAGATGGAAGCGTTGATGGCCCAGCGCGCCGCACGCGGCGGCTTCACGGCAAGCGTGCTGCGTGCCGGCGACTTCTTCGGTGCCGGCAGCGGAAACTGGTTCGATCAGGCGATTCTGAAATCGCTGCGTTCTGGCAAGCTGGTCTACCCCGGCCCGCTCGACGTGCCGCACGCCTGGGCCTACCTGCCCGACCTTGCGCGCGCGTTCGTGCGCGTCGCCGAACAGCCGCGCGCACTGGCCCACTCCGAGGCGTTGCGCAGCTGGCACTTCGAGGGCCACACGCTTACCGGTGCCGAATTGCTGGCAGCGATTGAAGTCGCCGCCATCGAGCTGGGCATCGCGCCGCCCGATGGCTTTCGTCGCGCCGGCATGCCCTGGGGCCTCATGCGCGCGTTTGGGCTGGCGGTGCCGCTGTGGCGCGAGCTGGCACGCATGTCGTATTCGTGGCGCGTGCCGCACGCGCTCGACGGGCGGCGCCTGGCCGCGTTGCCCGGGCCGGCCCTGCAGACCACGCCGCTGTCCCTGGCCCTGCGCGAATCGCTGTTGGCGCTCGGCTTTGGCGCCGTGCCCGCGCGGCGCCCCGCGTTTTGACTCTCACCGCCGACCCGCCCATCCCACGACTCCAGGAGAAGTTCGCCATGACTGCTGTCCCCCGCACCCTGCCCGCAGCGTCGCCGAGCAGGTTTCAAAACACGAACATCGGCCTCGCTGTGTTGTTGATCGTCGTCGCGCTGTTGTCGTTCGCGCCGGTGGTCATCCTCGGCGCGGCGATCGGCTGGCCAGCCTCGCTGCGCAACCCCGCGGCGTTGCAGTTGGCTGCGATCGCCGCGCGGCCGGACAGCGTCGCCTTCGGCTACGGGGTGTACCTGCTGTATTCGATTCTGATTGCGCCGGCAATGATCGGCCTGGCGGCGCGCACCTTCGGTGGCCTGAGCCAGCCTCTGGCGGCCACCGTCGTGGCGTTCGCAGTGTTGTCCGCCCTTGCGCGTGCGATCGGCATCCTGCGCTGGCTGACGGTGATGCCGCTGCTGGCCACCGCCCATGCCGGCGCCGACCCGGCGGTTCGAAGCCAGATCGAATGGCTGTTCACCGGTTTGAACCAGTATGGCGGTGGCATCGGCGAGGTGCTGGGCGTGAGCATCTTCATGGCAGGGTCCGTGGGCACGCTGGCAGTGGGTGCGCTGCTGCGCGGTGGGCTGCCACGCTGGCTCGCCGTGCTGGGGCTGCTGTCGGCCCTGCTGCTCGCCGGCCTGGCCCTGCCGGTGCTGCGTGGGCCTGAGGTGGTGCCGGTGGCCGCTGCGGTGAGCCTGCTGTCGGTCTGGATGCTGGCGGCGGGGGTGTGGTTGCTGCGCGCCCGTTGAGCCGCACCCTCAGACCCAGGGCCGCGCCAGCCCTTCCTGCTCGAAGGCCCGCTGCACCGCCGGCCGCTCCAGCACGCGCTCGAGGTAGGGCGCCAGATGAGGCAGGCCACGCGCCGGGCGCTTGAAGCCGCGTGTCCAGCGGCACAGCATCAGTGCATACGGATCGACCGCACTGTAGTGCGCGCCGAGCAGCCAGGGCTGGCCATGCAGCGCGAGTTCGGCGTCCAGCTGGTCGAGCATCGCGCCCACCTTGGTTTCGGCATGCGCCTTGATCTGCGCGGTGGCGGCAACATTGCCATCGTCGACCAGGCGCTCGCAGTAGAAGTAGTGCATCAGCATCGCCTGCATCGTGTTGGTGAGCCAGATCAGGCGCTTGTAGAACTGCGCGCGTTCGGCTGTGCCCAGGGCTGGCGCCAGCATCGCCTGCGGGTGGGTGTCGGTCAGGTGCAGGCAGATCGCGGCGGTTTCATACAGCACCAGGTCGCCGTCGACCAGCACCGGAATCTGGCCGTTCGGGTTGAGCTTCAGGTAGGCGGGCGACTTGTGCGCCTGGTTCGCGCGGTCCACCAGTTCAAGCCGGTACGGCACGCCGATTTCTTCGAGCAGCATGTGCGGGGTGAGGCTGGCATTGCCGGGGTGGTGGTGCAAGGTGAGCATGTGGATGGCCGCCTGAAGTGGGATGATGCGAAGGCATTCTCCCCGCTCGCCTGCTGTCGAGGCCCCGTTGAACGTTGACCGCCGGAGGTGGCCATGCTCGAACTGCTGCAGTTTCGTCATTCACCCTACAACGAGAAGGCGCGCTGGGCTCTGGATTTCAAGCAGCTGCCGCACCGGCGTCGCAGCCTGCTGCCCGGGCCGCACATGGGCGTCGTGAAACGCCTCACCGGCCGCACCGAAACGCCGGTGCTGGTGCACGACGGGAGCGCGCTTGACGGCTCGGCGCGCATTCTCGAATGGCTTGAAGAGCAATACCCCGCACCAGCCCTGCTGCCCGCCGACGCGGCGCAGCGCGCCGAGGCCTTGCGCATCCAGCGCTGGTTCGATGACGACCTCACGCCACGCATGCGGCGCACCGTGCTCGACGCGTTGCTGCAGCAACCGGCGATGTTCGCGCGCGTCTTCGCCGATGGCGCGCCGGCGCTGAAACGCTGGGCCTACGCCTGCATCGTGCCGCTCGCCGCGCCGCTGGTGCGCAAGGGCAACGGCATCACCGGGCCCGAGGCGGTCGAAGACGGGCATCGCGCCGCCGCCGAGGCCTTCGACTTCGTCGCCGCGCGCGCTGCCGCCACCGGCTACCTGTGCGGCGACAGCTTCAGCATCGCCGACCTGACGGCGGCGGCCACGCTGGCGGTATTCGTCAAGCCGGAAGATTCGCCGATGGCCAGTCCGCAACCGGTGGGCGCGAGTTTTCAGGCGCTGATCGACCGTTATGCGAAGCACCCGGGGGCCGACTGGGTGCGGCGCATCTACGCGCGGCATCGGGGCGCGCGCACTGATTTCGACGGCCCCAGCCCGGCCGCAGCCTGACCGAATCAGCGGAGCCTCACGCATGAACATCGAACACCAGACCCTGCGGCTGAGCCGCCTGTCCATGCATGTCGCGGCCGCTGGCGCGGGCACACCGGTGCTGCTGCTGCACGGCTGGCCGCAGACCTGGCATGAATGGCGCAAGCTGCTGCCGCTGCTGGCCGGCGAGTACCGCGTGATCATGCCCGACCTGCCAGGTCTGGGCGACAGCTCGCGGCCGGTGGACGGCTATGACAAGAAGATGATCGCGCTCGACCTGGTCGAGATGTGCGAACAACTGCAGCTCGGGCGCTTTCACCTCGTCGGCCACGACTGGGGCGGCCCGACCGCTTTTGCGCTGGCCCGCGCGCACACCGCACAGGTGCGCAGCCTGACCATCCTCGACGTGACGCTGCCTGGCATCGGCCCCGACATCTCGCAAGGCGGCAAACGCTGGCATCACGCCTTCCACATGACACCCGACCTGCCCGAAGCGCTGGTGCAGGGCCGCGAGCGCGAATACCTGAGCTGGTTCTACGAAGCGTTCAGCTGGCAGCGCGGCGCGATCAGCAGCGCCGATGTCGACGAATACGTGCGCTGCTACAGCGCATTGGGCGCGCTGCGCGCCGGCTTCGCTTATTACCGCAACATTCCCGTCGATGCGGCCGACAACCGGGCCAGCCTCGAATCGGGTTTTCGCCTGCCCATGCCGGTGCTCGCACTCGGCGGCGCGCGTGCCGAGGCACGCGGGCGCGGCGAGGAGCCGCTGGAATCGCTGCGATTGATCGCATCGAACGTGCAGGGCGGCACGGTACCCGACTGCGGGCACTTCATTCCCGAGGAACAGCCGGACATGCTCGCGCAGGCGCTGTTGCGGTTCTTCGCTGCGCAGCCACGCTGATGGCGCTGCGCCCACACGCCTGCGGGCCATTCTGAGCGGCGCTGCGCCCCGGCCGGCGCAGCGTCAAGGCTGGCGGTAGCGAGCCCGCCACGCGCTGAGCAGCGCACGCGCTTCGTCGTCGGGCCGTGCCGGCAGCTTGCGGTACTCGCTGCAATCGCTGCGGCGCGCCATCAGCCGGTGGTTGATCAGCTCGCGACGCAAGGTCACGTGATCGAAGAACAGGTTCGCCGGCTTCAGGATGGCGTTCACCTCGTTCTCGGTGTACGCGCGCTTGGCATCGAAACGCGTCCACAGCACCCACATCACCAGTTTCTGAACCGTGAACTTCACCGGCCAGCGGATCAGCCGGCCGTGATCGTCGAATTGCGCCAGCGCCTTGCGCGCGTTGTCGCTCAAAGGCGCCGCAGGCGCTAGTGCAGATCCGGCGGCGACACTGACAACTGACGCCCCGGCTGGTCCCGCCGCCGCCGACGGCGCCAAGGCTGCCGTGCGCAGCGCCTGCCGCAAGGCCGGCCAGTTGCGCTGCCCCTGGGTCCGGGCGATCAGGTTGAGCAGTTCAACCTGCCCGGGCGGCAGGGGCCTGGCCGCGTGGCGTTCCAGCAGGGCCTGGCCCAGCGAGCGCGCAAAGGCGGACACGTCGGCGAGGTGGAGGGCAAACAATTCCTTGGTCATGGGCGCTTCCTCGGCACCCGGCGCGCTGAGCAGGCCGGGCGCAACACTGCACGCGCGTGGAGACCCTGCATCGAGCAAGGCGCCGGTGGTTGCCGACTTCCGGCCTGGCGCATGCGGGGTGTCGCATGAGGCGCAAGGCCAAGGGGTGATCCGTGGCAGGTCTAGCTCGTGGTGGGACCACGCGGCAACGCCTGGGTGAACTGCCGACCCTGGAGGCGAAGTTTAGCGTCGTGGGCCTGCGCCGGTGCGGCCGAACCGGCAACACGGCCCGGCCGGTCCTCCGCCTTGCGAGACCACGGCAGCAACGCGGACTTTGGGGTCGGCTTGCGGGCGCCATTCATGGTGACAGAATGTTTCTCGCCTGACCCCGCGGCCGCGGCCGGTTTGTGCCGCAGGCCAGACGCTCAACGCCGCCGTTGATCGCCCGAGCGGGGTTCGGCTGTCGCCCCCCATCGGTTTTCCACCAACAACCAAGACGGATCTCAACCAGGAGTTCACCATGCACAGCAAAGCTTTGATTTCAGCGGTCTCGAGCGCTGCGCTGCTCGTCGGCTTCGCGCTCTTGTCCTCACTCGCGCATGCCGACGGTCGCGATGACGATCGCGATGACGACGCAAGGCGGTCGCAGGCGACTGCATCGTTCGGCCGCGGCTTGAACACGGCGCAACCGGGTAACGCCGTCAATCACGCGGTGCTGCCCAGGCAAATCAAGATCAAAGCGGGTGGTGTGGTCGACTTCGCCGTCGCCGGGTTTCACGACATCATCATCTTCAAGCCCGGCTTCACGCTGGAGCAGCTGATCCATGCCGGCGGCGGGCAGATTCCGTTGACGCCCCCGATCTTCGTGATCCCCGCCGACCCTGCCGTGCCGCTGCCGGTGGCCATTTCGTTCCTTGCCGACAGCATCTACTACCGCGGCATCAATCCGGCCGGCGGACCGCTCGCGACGGCGGTTTCGGGCAACCCGGCGAACGGCTCGAATCGCACCGAACCGGTGGCGTTCCTCGAACGCGGAACCTACCTCGTCATCTGCAACGTCCGGCCGCATCTGCTCGACGGCATGATGGCTTACGTCAAGGTCGACTGATCGCCGATCAGGACGTTTGGCGCCGGTGCGCCGTCACGCGCGCCGGCCATTCCCGAGGAGTCGCCCGATGAACGATTGGAAGAAGGTCCCTTCCGAACTGGCGACTCGATTTTTCGTCGCGTTGCCGGATGCAGCGAATGTCGAGCGACGCCAGATGTTCGGTTGCCCCTGCGCGTTCGTGAATGGCAACATGTTTGCCGGCCTGCACGAAGACCGGCTGATCGTGCGCCTGCCCGACCAGGCCGCCCAGCGCCCTTGCGTGATCATGGGCCGCACGATGAAACAGTACGCGCTGTTCCCCGACGCAGTGCGGCTCACGCCAACGGCGATGGCGCAGTGGGTTCAGCGCGGCCATGCGTTCACGAGCACGTTGCCGGCGAATGTGAAGAAGGCAGTGAAACCGGAGAAGGCGGCCGTCGCACCCAGGCCGGTGAAGGCGTCTGCTGCAGTGCAGACGATGAAGGCGCCGCGCCGCGCCGCGACGAAAGCGGTCAAAGCCCCTTCAGGAACCCCACGAGCAAAGCGTTGACCGCGTCGGCGCGTTCGCGCTGAATCCAGTGCCCCGCGCCGTCGAGGATGTGGCAGCCGCGCAGCCCCGGCAGCGTGCGCGGATAGGCGTCGATCTGCGCCTGCGACGCGGGGAACTTCAGCACGTTGTCGCGCGCGCCGGCGATGAACATCGAAGGCTGGCGGATCACGCAGCCGCGCCAGGGCGCCAGCAGCTCCCACGAACGCCTGAGGTTGCGGTACCAGTTCAGCCCGCCGCGAAAACCGGCGCGTTTGAATTCGCCCGCGTAGAAGGCGATGTCTTCGGGCGGCAGCCAGGCGGGCAGCGCGGCCGGATCGACGGTGTTGCTCAACACGCCCGCGCCGGGCTCGAGCACGCCGAAGGTGGCACGCTCGGGCCCGTCGCCCGAACCGCTGAAATAGATGCGCCGCAGCGAGGCCTGCACGTCGCGCTCCAGCTCGGCTTCGGCCACCCCTGGCGTCTGGAAGTACTGCATGTAGAAGGTGTGCACGCCTTGCGCTTCGAGCGCGCTTAGCAGGTCGATGCGCCCGGGCGGTGTGAAGGGCACGCTCATGCCCGCGACGGCGCGGAACAGGTCGGGGCGCAGCAGCGCGCTCGTCCACGCCACCGGCGCACCCCAGTCGTGGCCGACGATCACGGCCTGCTGTTCGCCCAGCGCCTTGACCAGGGCGACCATATCGCCCACCAGGTGCAGCATCGTGTATTGGTCGACCTGGGCTGGTGCGTCGGTGCCGCCGTAGCCGCGCATGTCGGGCGCGACCGCGCGGTAGCCCGCCGCTGCCAGCGCCGCGAGCTGATGCTGCCACGAGTACCACGACTCGGGCCAGCCGTGGCAGAACAGCACCAGCGGGCCGCTGCCCTGTTCGGCCACGCGCATGCGGATGCCGTTGATTTGCAGGGTCTGCAGTTGGGGTTCGCTCATCGCGATTCGGGCGAGTGGGCCCGCAGGGTTGACATGCCCAGCAGTCTGCCTCAGTTCGGGTGGTCCGGCGCGAAGGATGGCCCACCGTCGGGCACTCAGCGCATTGTCGGAGGCCAGTTGTGGGTTTCGTTCTGGCACGACTTGCACCAGGTGTAGAGCGCGTCGTACAACACCATCCCGTGCTGCAGCATCTGATGGTCGTCGCTGAACGTCTGCGACAAGCCGAGCGAGATCGCGTACAGCCCGGCCGATTGTGGCGCCAAGTCCAGCCGCGAGGTGTCGGCACCGCGAACGATCAGAGCGAGTTGCTGCAGGGCAGGGTCGGCCAGGCGGTACTTCGCCAGGAAGGCGTCGAAGCTGCAATGCTCGCCGACATGGCTCATCTCGACGCCCGGAATGTCGTAGGGCGTTGCATGCTGCTCTGCCGCGACCCGCAGCACATCGGCCGCCGGAACATAGAGGAATTCGGCCTGCGCGTCGATGAAGCGGGTGATCAACCACGGGCAGGCGATGCGGTCGATCTTCGGGCGTTCGCGGGTGACCCATTTCGTGGCGCCGCTCATTTTGAATCCTTGGGCACAACGGGTTGACCCGCGCTCTGCCAAGCATCGATGCCGCCGCTGAGGAAGCGCGCGTTCAGGCCGGCGGCGCGCAGGCGCATTGCGGTGGCGCGGCCGACCTCGTGGCCATAAACGCAATAGACCACCAGCTCGCGTTTGACGTTCGGTTCGCCATTCAGCTCGGCGTTCAACTCGGCCGCCCAGCGCGACACCTCGGCCGGGTCGCGCCAGCGCGCGCCGGGGATCATCGTCGCGGCCTGTTGATACACGCCGGCGCGCCGCACGTCGAGCACGACGCTGCCGGCCAGGTCCGCAGGCGTGGCAGCGAAACCGTCGCTCGCCGCGTGCACGGCGTGCTGGTAGCGCTCGTAGACGGCCTGCCAGTGGATGTTCGCCATGAAGGCATCAACGTAAGCGCCGGCTGCCGCGCCGTGGTCGAGGTGGTAGGCGTGCTCGTACATGTCGAGCGCCAGGATCGGCACGCCGCCGGCGAGTGCATGGGTGTGGTCGGCGGCCCACTGGTTGACCAGCGTGCCCTCGCGCGGCTGGAAGCTCAGCAGCACCCAACCCGAACCGCCGCCGAGCGCCTTACCCATCGCGATGAACTCTTCGCGCCAGCGCTCAATGCTGCCGAAGTTCGCGCTGAGCGCGAGCGCCAACGCCGGTGTCATGGCCTGGCCGGCGCCATCCAGACTGGCGAAGTACAGCTCGTGCAGCAGCATCGAGTTGGTGGCGATCAGCTCTTCGCGTTTCAGGCCGTTGAGTTGAAAGCCGGGCGCGTCGGCGAAGCTCATTGAGGCGAGCTGGGCGCGCAGTGCGTTGAGGCGCTTGACG
>JANNKS010000093.1:0-12073 GCA_031396425.1 Rhizobacter sp.
CGCCTGCGACTGCAGTTCGGCCATGCTCCAGACCTGATCGCCAAACAAGACCGCCGGGCGCGCCGCGTGTTCGCGCATGCGCGCCGGCAGCAGCGTGCCCAGCGTCGCCGCTTCGTCTTGGGACACCGCGGTGGCGTTCCACTGTTGCAACAAGGCTGCATCCGTAGCGGTCAGCCACTGCAGGCTGTGTACCGGCTGAGCCATTGAAGTCGCGAGGCTTTTCAGAAGATGCTCGTACGCCTCGAGCCAGCGGGCCACCGTGCTGGCATCGAACAAGTCGGTACTGAATTGGGCCTGCAGCGTCAGGCCATCCGGGCTCTCAATCGCATTGACGAAAAGCTCGAAGTTCTCGAAGCTGCGCGGGTTCGTGCAAGTCTGCGTGGCCAGGCCATGGAACCGCATCTGATCGGCGGGCACGGGTTGGTCAATGTTGAACACCACGCTGACCAAGGCCGGGCGACTCGGATCGCGCGCCACATCCAGGCACTTGAGCAGTTCGCCATAGGTCAGCCGCTGATGCTCCATGGCGTCGAACACATGGGATTGGGCGCGCTGGAGGATGGCTGAAAAGCTTTCGCCGTCGCTCCAGCCGACCCGCATCGGCAGCAGACTGACAGCGTGGCCAACCATGTCTTCGTTGCCGTCGACGCTTTGCCCGGCGGCGGCCATGCCGACGATGACATCGGTCTGGCTGCACAGGCGCCCGATCAGTACCGCAAAGCCCGCGAACAGGGCAGCGAACAGGCTCGCACCATCGCGCGCCGCGAGGCGCCGCACCTGAGCGATCAAGTTTGCGTCGATGCGGTGCGACGCGAAGCCACCCGTGAACGTGCGCAGTGGCGGGCGCGGTCGGTCAAGCGGCAGGTTAAGCAAGGGCACGCCAGCGGCGTGAACCAAGGTCCAGAATTCGCGATCCGCCTTGGACTGTGCACCTTCGGCCTGGGCAGCCAGGCGCTCGGCATAGTCGGCGAAGGAGGGCGCGGCGACGAGGGAAGGTTGTGGCGACCCCCCCTTGACTCGACTCGTGTACAACGCGGCAAGTTCACGCTTCAGGATTCCCCATGACCAGCCGTCGCAAACGGCATGATGTGCCGTCATGACCAACTGGTGGCGCGTCATGCCCAGGCGCAGCAGTTCGGCCCGCACCAGTGGCCCGTGCTCCAATGCAAATGGCGTTTCGACCGCTCTTCGCAGACATGACGCAATCCGCGCCTTCTGTTCGTTAGGATCCAAAGCCGAGAAGTCATGGATGGGCAAGTCGATGGCGGCGCTATCAGAAACGCACAGGCTCATCCCGTCAGGACCGATCGTGCTGCGCAAGGCGTCGTGACGCTGGATCAATTGCTGTAGTGCAGCCGCCAGGGCTTCAACGTTGAGCGGGCCTTCGAACAGAAACGATTCCGACTCGTTGTAGGCCAACGAGGCTTCGCGCGCGAGTCGGTCAGCGAGCCAAATCTCGACCTGGCTCGGTGTGGCCGGAGCGACGCGCTGCAGCGCGCCGCCGGCGAAAGGATCGAAATCAAGGGTCTCGTCCTGCTGAATCATGGTCGTGTCGTTCATGTTGACTTGAGATTCATGTTGGTGTTTCGGGCGAGATCGTCAAAGCTGTATGTGTCCATCGGCGAACCGCCAACGTAGATTGCTGGATGATGGTCACGCGACATGCAACGCTGGTTCCGCAACGGTTGTGTCAGCTGCACCCGGGTCGGCACGCTGAAGCACCTTCACGGCTCGGCCCTGGAACCAGCGTTGCACATGTTCGATCAGGGCCGCCTGGGCATGTGGCTGAGTCAGCGTGTGATCGCTTTGTTCCAGGTAGTCGTATGCGACTTCGTCCACAAAGCCGAACTCGCGAAACATGTCATGAAACTGGTCGTGGTAGTTGTACCAGTCTGGCTCGCCACCCGAGTAGATGAAGTAAATCTCGACGCCACCTTTGACCAAACTGTGGATGCGTTGGCCGAATTCTTCGCGTGGGGGCATGCGGGTGCGGCCGAAAATCACCGGTCCCTCGGGCTCAACCCCGGTCTGGGCGCTGACCTTTTTGCTTTGCAAGGCAGCGCCGACGAAGCGCGTTGCCTTGACGAAAGCGGAGGCCACGCCGTGGCGCCGGATTCGATGCGCAAAACCCAGCAGCTTTGCCTTGGTGTTCGGGTACACATAAGAGTCCCACATCACCAGCGCACGCAAGCGAGGGTCTTCAAGCGCAGTGTGATGGGCGATATCCGCGCCCGAACAAAACCCAATCATGAAGAAGCGGTTGCAGCCGTAGCGTTGCTCGGCCAGGTCCATCGCGGCGCGCGTATCAGCGACGAATTGCTCTCCCGTCGGGAGTCGTGAGCTGGAGCGTCGGCTGTCACCGAGGCCACTCAGGTCGAAGCGCATCGCCGCGATGCCTTGCTGCGCGAAGTGACGGGCAAGCTTGACGTTGACTCGGTGCGGCCCGACGCGCGGAATGACACCGGCATTCGTGAGTAGCAACATCACCTGACCGACGACTGGCTGTTCGGGAAGGCTCACCGTGCCGACCAGATGGCGCTCAGGGCCGAAGATGAGGCTTTGTTCGATCATGGTGTGGGACGTCGATGCATCACAGGGTCGCCAACAACGTGCGCGGCACTTCTTGCGGCACGATGGCGGTACCGAAAGCCTCGGTCGACATCCAGTTCGTCTCGTCTTCGATACTTTGCAGCACCAACCCGGTCTCTGCGAAACCATCGACGGCGCCGCGCTGATTCCTGGGAACGACCAGGACCACCTTGATACCCCGCTGTAACAGTGCTGCAAGCGGCAGTTCGCCGATCGCAACGAGCTCGCCGTGCAGCCGCGATCCGATGGGGTGTCCCAGCACGCTGCCCGGAATCTCTGGTTCGCGCTCGCGGCCCGCGCCAACGAGCTGATGCCATTCCATCCCCATCTCTCGTGCCAGCTCGTGGCGATGCATCGTCTTCAGACGGTCGAGGTAGGCTGGTCCGTCGAGGACCGGCTCCCACAGTATTAAACAGCTGGGTACAGGTTCGGCCATTGCCGCCGCACACGACGCGATATTGGCTCCCAATCCCATTCCGAACCAGTGTTGGGGTGCGCCGGGTGCATCGGTGAGGAGCTGCGCCTGCGCCGCGCGCGTGTCCGCCGCCCAGTCGTCGATGCACTGCTCGTTCAGTTCGCCTGGGGAATCCCCGCATCCATGATGATCGAATGTCAGCACAGTGCATCCTTCGCGAGACAGCCGATCCGACATCGCGCGAAAGATTGGCGCAGTACGAATCGCCTCTTGCCCGAACGGGCGGCACATCAGGAAGGCCGCGCGCTGTGGCCTGTCGGGCTTCGGGCTCTGCAGAAGGCCCACCATCTCGCGGGTCGGCGAACCAAAGCGCCGAATATTGATTTGCATGAATACCGTTTCGTCAGGTCTCTGTCGATGCCATCTCAGCGGCCCAGATCTCCGCCAGCGCCTGACCGAACTCTACGGCTTCGAGAGTGGCGGTATTCATCCGGCGTTGACCTTCATGTACTTGCCGGGAGCGCTGGCGTCAGGAACGAACCATGCCGGCCGGCCGTCTTTGTCGCGCCCGAGCCTTGCGTTTGGCACGGGTGGCCGTGACGCGTCGACCACCACCGACACATCGGCACGTCGCGGCAGGAACTCGGCCTCTTGCAATTCAGCGATTGATTCCTTGAACGCAGACTTGATCGCCGCGATATCTTCTGGCGAATGCGCCGTGGTGAGAAAGCAGGGGAAATTGTCCAGGATGTGCACGCCGCGGCTGCGCATCATGGCGAACAACAGGTCCTGGAGCGGATGATCTTCGAGCCAGCTGACACGCCAGAGCGAAGCGAAATACTTGATCGCAACCGGCGCGCCGACTTCGCGGCAGAACGCACTGAGTTCGTCAGCCATCGCCGCCGTGCTCAGGTTGAGCTGGGTCTGCAAGGCGTTGCCCTGCTTCTTGAAGTGCTCTAGCGATGCCTTGGCGGCCACCAGCGCCAACGGGTGCCGCACGAATGTGCCAGCGAAGTACGTCACTCCCACGGTGGGCATCGAATCGTCCCCGTATTGCCATGCGCCTCCGTCCAGAGCATCCATGTATTCGCGCCTGCCCGCGACCGCACCAACTGGAAAGCCCCCACCAATCACCTTGCCGTACGAAGCCAAGTCGGCGCGAATACCGAAGACCGCCTGCGCTCCGCCCAGGTTCGATCGGAAGCCTGTGATCACCTCATCAAAAATGAGGCAGGTGCCGCTGCGTTCGGTGATGGCGCGAACTTCCTTCAGGAATTCTCGCGGCTGGAAGTCGGGGCGGCGGCTCTGCACAGGTTCAACCAGCACGGCCGCCAGATCATCGGCGTTGCTGCGGATGAATTCGAGCGCCTCAGGGGTTCCGTAGTCAAGCACGCGAACATCACCGAACATTCCCGCCATGACACCCGGAGCCGCCGAAATGCCCTTGGCACCTCGACCTGCGCGGACCAGCACCTCGTCAAACGTGCCGTGATACGAACCGGTAAAGAGCACGACCGTGTTGCGACCGGTCACCGTGCGGGCGATCCGCAATGCCGCCATCACCGCCTCGGAACCAGTGTTGCACAAGCCCGCGCGATCAAACCCTGTCAACTCGCACAGGAGCTTGGAAACCTCGCCCGCCAGTGGATGCTGTGGCCCGATCTCATAGCCTTTGTCGAGCTGGGAGCGAACCGCGTCGTTGATGAAGTCCGGCTGCCAACCAAACAAGCTCATGCCGAAGCCGTTGAGCGCATCCACATATTCGTTGCCGTCCAGGTCCCACATGCGTGAGCCTTTGGTCCTGTCGACCACGATCTGATAGACGATCTCCTTCGTCATCGGGCGAAAGCCATTCACGACACGCGGGTCCGCCATATGCGGGCGATGTTCGGTTGTGTAGGCCTTGCTCTTCTTTGTTCGCTCCGTATAGCGACGAATGAATGAGTCCAGGCGCGCCAGCTGACGCTCTGTCAGTGCGCTGCCTTGGGTATGGATGCGGGCAATCGCACCGAACGCTTTCTTCACGTCATAGCGCACCGGTCCTGCCTCTTCGGCGACACCTGCAGGCGCGGTTGCCGATGCGGCGGCCGCATTCGTAGCGGCACTCGAGGAAACGGGCTGGACGGCCATTGCCGGCGCAACGCTCGGCGCGTTCTCATTGCTTGGCTGTGATCTTCCCGCCAGCAAGGCCAGCTGTTGGGCCATCAACTGCATTTGCTGCGCAATCACCTGCTGCACAACACCGCCGTTCCCTTCGGCGGAGGTGACCAAAGGAGCAAAGCCGATCGGCGCGGCGACAGCTGCGGAACTTGCCGCTGGCATGGGCACTGCACTGACGACAGGCGTTGGCACAGGCTCAGGCGGCAGGGTTGCATCCAGGAATTCGGCCAGCGATTCGAAACTGCGGTACTTCTCCATCAATTGACGGAACGTCAGTGCGACACTGAACTGCTTCTTCACCTGCAGTGCTGCCTGGGTCAGCGTGAGCGAGTCAAGCCCCAATTCGATGAAGCTGGCACTGCCGTCTGCCGCGCCCAAGTCAAGGCCCGCCACGTCTTCGAACAGTCCGCGCAGACGCGCAACGAGTTGGGGTCGCCGGTTGATTGTGGGGGCTGCAGAAACGACGGGAGCTGGGCTGATGGTTGGTGTGGACATGGCTGTTGGAATGGAGGTTTTCAGATGCGATGGCTCTGCGCTTGCGGCCGGGCCACGGGCGGGAAGAACCGCCTTTTCGACTGCAGATGCTGTGGGTGCGACAACGTTAGGCGCAGCGTCAAGCCAGAAGCGCTTGCGCTCAAACGGATAGGTCGGCAGCAACGCCCGGCGACGTTGCTGAGCTGGGCTGGCAGCACTGGCCGGCAATTCGATTCCCAGCGTCCAGAGCTGTCCCTGCGCAAGCAGCAACTGCGCCACTTCAGCTTCCGGCGTGTCGGACAGGCTGGCGACAGCGGCAGGGGCGCCCTTTCCGGAACTGGTGTGCTGGCGCGCCAAGGTTGAAAGGGTTGCTCGAGGGCCGATTTCGAGGAAGGCCACCTCACCACGGGCCTGTGCCGCCCGCAGCGCAGGCGAGAACCGAACGGGCTCGCGCAAGTGACGTGCCCAGTATTTCGGATCGGTTGCGTCAGCGGCGCTCATCAGCTTGCCGGTGAGCGTCGAGTAGATGTCGATCAACGGAGCCGATAGCTGGATGTTCTGCACTTCGACTTTGAATGGCACAACGGCGTCATCCATCATCGAAGAATGAAACGCGTGCGATGTTTGCAACATGCGCACGGCGATGCCATCGGCCTCGAGCTTGACGCACCACTCCTGCACCGCCGCGGTCGGGCCAGCGACCACGCAGGCGGTGGGTCCGTTCTCGGCGGCAAGGGAAAGCTCGGGTGGCAGCATCCCGGCCAGTTTGTCAGCTGGCATTCGCACAGAGACCATGCTGCCTCCCGGCAGGGCCTGCATCATGGCGCCGCGTTTTGCAACCAGGCGAGCCGCATCGGCCAAGGACATCACCCCCGCAACGACGGCGGCGACAAACTCACCGACGCTGTGTCCTACCAGCGCCGCCGGCCGTGCGCCACGCGCAAGCCACGTCTTCGCAAGCGCGTACTCGAGGCAGAACGTGGCAGGCTGGGTGACCGCCGTGGCGGTCAACGCAGCGGCGTCGCTGGCGAACATTTTCGCCTTCAGATCGAACGGCAGCACAGTTGCCATTGCCGCCGTGCATTCGTCGAACGCAGAACGAAACTCTTCATCGTGTTGATAAAGCCCACGTCCCATGCCGGCGTACTGGGCACCCTGGCCAGGAAAGAGCCAGACCAATTCAGGCAACACTGAACCGAGTGCGCGCATGGCACGCAGAGGATGGTCCGCGGTCCGCAGCGCAATTGCAGCCTGGGCCGCAGATTCAACAACCGCGCACAGACGGTGGGCAAAGCGGCTGCGGCCGATCTGCAGAGTGTGCGCGACATCGGCGAGGTTGAGCTCCGGATGACTTTCGAGATGGACCGCCAGCTGCTCTGCCATCGCATCCAACGCGGTTCGCGTCTTGGCGGAGAGCATCAGCAGCTGGGCACCCGTGGCCGGCGCCGCGTCGTCGAGCAGTGGCGCTTCCTCGAGAACGGCATGCGCGTTCGTGCCGCCGACTCCGAAGCTGCTGACACCGGCCCGGCGCGGGAGCAGTCCGCGCGGCCAGGGAGTCAGCCGATCATTGACGACGAACGGACTGTCGGCGAAGGGTATCTTCGGGTTGGGTTTGTCGAAGTGAATGGTGGCGGGCAGCTGTTCCGTCGCCAATGCCATGGCGGTCTTGATCAATCCTGTCGCACCAGCTGCAGTGACCAGATGGCCGATGTTGCTCTTGGCCGAGCCAATGCGGCAAAACGCCTTGTCGGCCGTACTGCGCCGATAGGCCTGTGTGAGCCCTTCGACCTCTACAGGGTCGCCCAATGGTGTCGCAGTACCGTGCGCCTCAACGTAGGAAATGCTGCGCGCCTCGACGCCCGCGTCTTCGAGTGCTGCGGCAACCACTGCAGTCTGGCCCTGCACGCTGGGTGCAGTGAAGCTGGCTTTGCCACCGCCATCGTTGTTGATGGCAATGCCTCGAATGACTGCGAAGACTTGATCGCCATCGGCCACGGCATCGGACAAGCGCTTGAGCAGAACAACGGCTGCACCGTCATTGAAGGCAGTGCCGCTCGCGCTGGAGTCGAAGGTCCGGGTGTGTCCGTCCCGAGACAGCATCGCGCCGTCCTGATAGAGATAGCCGCTGTTCGGAGGTGATGTCACCGAGGCAGCTCCAGCCAGTGCCATGTCGCATCGGCCCAAGCGCAAGCTGTCGACGGCTTGCGCAATTGCGACCAGCGAGGTTGAGCACGCGGTGTGGATCGCAATGGCAGGCCCCTTCAGATTGAGCCGGTGGGCGACCCGAGTCGCAACGTAGTCCTTGTCGTTACCCACCATCACCTGAAACTCACCGATACGCTCGATCACATCAGGATGTGCGAGCACGTTGTGCTGCAAGTAGCTCGGCGTGTACACACCTGCAAAGACACCCACAGCTTGCTGGACGTGATCCGGCGCATATCCGGCGCACTCAAGACACTCCCAGGCGATTTCAAGAAAGACCCGGTGCTGCGGGTCCATCACCTCCGCCTCGCGCGCTGAAATACCGAAGAAGGTGTTGTCGAACATCTCCACGCCGTCGATGACACCGCGCGCGCGCACGTAGTTCGGGTCTTGGCGCAGGCTCAACGGGATGCTTGGGTCCAGCTGCTCGAGGCTGAACTCGGTAATGCAGTCTTTTCCGGCGATCAGGTTGGCCCACAGCGCATCGACATTCGCTGCGCCGGGAAAGCGGCCCGCCATGGCGACCACGGCAATAGGGTCGTCCCCATGTCTCACCCGGCGCAAGCGCTTGTCCGCGACCAGCGCTTCGGCCGCACGCGATTCGGGTGTCTGCGGCGCCAGGCGCAGGGCGAGTGCGGCCGGGTCGGGATGGGCAAAGATGGTCGGCGCAGTCAACGACTGGCCCGTCTTTTGCGCGAGACCCTCAAGCACCCGCATTGCAAGCAGAGAATTGCCGCCAAGCTCGAAGAAATTGTCGAGACGCCCCACCTGGTCCAGACCGAGCACCTCGGCGAATACCTCACAGCAGGTTCGTTCGAGTGCGCTCACCGGGGCCTGGAATGGCACCGCCAGTTCGGGTCGAGCGCCACCGGGCCGCAGCAAAGCGTGGCGGTTGATTTTGCCGTTTGGCAGCAACGGGATTGCCGGCATCGCCACGAAGTGCTGCGGGATCATGTACTCGGGCAATTGGGCGGCGAGATGTTCGCGCAGTGCCGAGACACTCGGCATCGCTTCGCGAGGCACGACGTACGCGACCAACCTGACGTCACCCGGCCGGTCTTCGCGCGTGATCACGACGGCGCGCGCGATCCCTTCGTGTGCACACAGCTGCACCTCAATTTCACCCAACTCGATCCTGTAGCCGCGTACTTTCACCTGATGATCGGCGCGGCCCAGGCACTCGAGGACACCGTCCTGCCGCCAGCGGCCCAAGTCGCCGGTCTTGTACAGGAATGCGTTCGCCTTGGGCGTGAAGGGATCTGGGATGAATCGTTCGGCAGTCAAATCTGGACGATTCAAGTAACCAAGCGTCACGCCGGCACCACCGATCCAGAGTTCCCCGGTAACACCCACCGGCAGCGGACGCAACTTGGCGTCCAGTACATGGAACTGCGTATTGAACACCGGCCGACCTATCGGGATCGGAACCGCAGGCGACCTGACCCGGTGGAAGCTCGACCAAACCGTCGTTTCCGTCGGGCCGTAGCCGTTCCAGAGTTCGCGGACCATGGGCAACAATTCCGCCGCAAGGTCGGGCGGCAATGGCTCCCCTGTGCAGATCGCTGTCACTGACGCGTCGCCGCGCCAACCGGCGCCGAGCAAGAGGCGCCATGTCGATGGTGTCGCATCAATGAAGTTGACATCTTGCCGTTCGATCAACCCTCGAAGTTGATTGCCGTCGGTGGTCTGATCACGTTCAGCCATCACGATACGGGCACCGACAGTCAGCGGCAGGATGACCTCCGACACGGCAATGTCGAACGAAAGCGTTGTCACTGCGAGCACGTTGTCGACGTGCGTCATTCCCGGCTCTTGCGCGACGCTTCGCAGCAGGTTGACGACAGATCGATGCGGTACGCGCACGCCCTTTGGTTTGCCCGTCGAGCCTGATGTGTAGATGACATAGGCGGGCATTTCGCTGTGCGCACCTTCCGCGGAACCCAACTCATTGCGAGTTCCCAAACCGTCGAGCATGAGCACTTCGGCCCCACCCGGCTTCCAGCCGTCGCGCATGGACTCGTCGCAAAGAACCAGCCTCAGCGCCGCATCCTCGGTCATGAAGTCGAGTCGATCGACTGGAAAAGACGGGTCGAGCGGAACATAGCCGGCACCCGCCTTGAGGATTCCATACAGGCCGACCAACATGAACTGATTGCGACCGCAGGACAGTCCCACCAAATCTCCCGGACGTACGCCATGCTTGCGCAATTCAGCCGCAACGCCATAGGCGCGTTGCTGCAGCTCACGGTAGGTCAACTGTTCGTCGCCCGCTGTCACGGCGACGGCGTGCGGCGTCTGTTCGACCTGAGCGTCAAACATAGCCTCTACGCGGATCTGCGAGTCCAGGGGCGCATTGTTTGAGTTGAATCGCTCCAGCATCGAACGCTCTTCGGGGATGGGTGCCAGGCAATTCACGACCGCTTGGCTCGCATCGGCTTGAAAAGCTTCCAATACCTGGCGATACAGCGCCAACCACCGTTGCACCGTTGATGCATCGAACAAGTGACTGTTGTGCTGACAACACAGCAGAATTCCGTTGGCATCCTGCTCTGCGTTGAGGAAGAGTTCGAAGTGTTCGGCGGCGCGGGCGGGCGTGGTCACCGAGCAGGTCAGTCCTTCCAGGCCCGCAACGGCGCTGTCGAGGCTTGGATTCAGATTGAACTTGACGCAGGCCAAAGCAAGCCGCCCCTGCTCTGGCGTTGGATTGGATCGCTCGAGCAGCATCTCGATTCCACAGCTCATGTGCTCGTAGGCGTCAAGCACAACTTTTTGCGTGTGGACCAGCAGCTCTGATACCGGAGCCTCAAAGTCGACCTTCAAGCGCAAGGGCAAGTGGGACACACATTGCCCAACGAGGCGTTCTAGGCCCTCCCCAAGCTGTGCGGCCGCAGGAACAGCGACGACGACCTCGGACCCTCCGGACAATCGTGCGACGAGCGCAGCGTATGCGGCGCAAAGCAGACTGAAAAGACTGACACCGTTCTTGCCGGCCGCATTCTTCAGGCGTGCAACCAGGGCCTGATCGAGTCTCAAGTCCTGACCTAGAGCATCGACACTGCGCTGGGCAGTACGGGCGCGATCGGTCGGCAGGTCGAGGGTAGGCCAACTGTCCGCAAACTCGGCTTGCCAATAGGCGAGGTCAACCTGCTGTTGACTGCCATATTTACCCGCCAGCTCGTCGCGCGCAAACTGCACGAAACTGAGTGCGCCAGCCTTGTCGTTGGCACCAGAGTCTGCCGAAATCTCACAGCGGTATTGCGCTACAAGATCTTCAATGAGTACGCCAAAGGACCAGCCGTCGCAAATCGCATGGTGCGCAACCAACCCCAGCGCATGGTCATCTGCAGCCAATTTGACGAGGACGCTATCGAACAACGGCCCCTTCGATAGTTCCATGCGCTCGTTCACAAGCGAATTCACGACTTTGTCGAGTTCTGCCTCCCGCTGTTCGGGTACCAAGCCGCCAAGGTCAACCCGACGCAAGCGTTGTTTCTCCGGAGTGACGAAGCCGACCTTCATCGCTGCACCCTGAATACTGGCTCGCAGGGCGTCGTGGCGCTGCGTCAAGCTGTCCACCGCCCTTTCGAGTGCATCGGGATCGAGCTTGCCCCTCATGCGAATGAGGCGGACTTCGTTCCAGGCCAGCGTGGCAGATGGAGTGAGTTCAAGCGACTTCACGACAGCGCGCTGGGATACTGTCAGTGGTACCTCAAGGATCGCAGCGGCGATAGGGGGTGTCGACTTGTTATGCACGATGTCCAATCCTCGAGGGCAGCAAAAGCAGATTCCGCGCACCTCTTAATCTGGGCACGCCTTTCACTTGGCAGAGCCAAACCTGCTGGTGAGGATTGGCGTCGGTACCGTGGCACCAGTATCCCTGCAGCTGGTAGGTGAAAACTAGCCCTTTAGGGCAGGGAATCGTGATCGATTCGGCGTTCAACGGCGCTCCATGCGCAAAGCGCTAATCACCTCAGAGTTGCTGTGAACGCACTACTGTCCGGTTAAATGAACCACGCCAGGCCTGAGATCAAGCATTGGCGCGGGTTGCAGGTCGATTTCATTTGGTGCCGATTTGAGCTTCGTTTATCAGAAACCGCGCACTTTCCCCGGCTTGACAGCCTGGGGGAGCGCGCGTGCACATCGGCAAGACCTTGTTCGCTCAAGTCATGGAGTTCGTGCCATGGACCAGCTTCGCGCGCATCGTGCATCGCCACGCTGGCGACTCGGGCG
>JANNKS010000119.1:0-2977 GCA_031396425.1 Rhizobacter sp.
TTGCCTGTTGTCGGAGGGTATCGGCACCACGGCACTGCCGGGAACGCCAGTGACACCCGTCGACGCCACTGGCGCCGGGGACTGTTTCGCCGGCGCCTGCCTGGCCCAGCTCGCGCGCGCGGGGCGCGCCTGCTCGATGCAGCGCGTGTCGCGAACGTGGCGGCTGCCCTCAGCACTGAGGGATTTGGCGCAGTCGAACCGCTGCCGCGTTGGGAGCGGGTCCGCGCCCGCATTGCTGCGCAGCCCAATTGATATGTCGCGCTGGCACCTGGCCGCTGGACGGACTTCGTCGCTCGCCAGATCGGTGAACGAGTTTCGGCCTCACTCGGCCGGCGCGGGCTGACCTGCGGGCGATGGCCGTCGCGTCGGGGCAAGTGCTGCAACACTCAGCCTCAGCATCGGCGGCAACGACGCCGCCCATGCGCGAGAAATGGGCTCCGACCCGACGCGCGAGCCACCGTTCTTCTTCCAGAAACCCACCGACGCGATCCAGAATGTGGCTCCGGGCACGGTGGCCGACCACCCCTACCCGACGCTGACCAAGAACTACCACTGCGAGGTGGAACTGGTGGCAGCGCTGCACAAGGGCGGGCGCGACATTCCGATCACCACGGCGCTCGACCATGTCTACGCGTATGCGCTGGGCCTGGACATGACGCGCCGCGACCTGCAGCGCGGCAGGAGCGACCAGAAGAAGCCGTGGGAGATCGGCAAGAGCATCGACTTCTCGGCCCCGATCGGGCCGCTGCACCGGGTCGGCCAGATCAGCCACTTCACCCAGGGTGCCATCTGGCTGAAGCTGAACGGCCTGACCAAACAGAACGCGAACCTGAATCAGATGATCTTGAGCGTGGCCGAGCAGATCAGCAATTTGTCGGAGGCGTTCGAACTGCAACCCGGCGACATCATCTACTCTGGCACGCCGGAGCACGTGGGGCCGGTGCTGAAGGGCGACGTGATCGAGTGCCACATCGATGGCCTGCCCAACCTGCGCGTCAAGATCGTGTGAGGCACGGGCCCGGTGCGGGCGCGCTGCACAAGCGCGCAGCGCGGCTACTGGTAGTGCCCGTGGCGCTCGAGCATCTCGATCTTGTAACCGTCCGGGTCCTGAATGAAGAAGAAGCGCGCGAGCAACTCGTTGCCGCGCTTGAACTCTTTGACCGCGGCCGGTGCATAGCCCTTCGCCAGCATTGCCGCCTGTGAAGCCGTCGCGTCGGGCACGACCACGCCGATGTGGCCGTAACCGTCGCCATGCGTGTAGGGCTCGGTGCGGCCCTTGTTGAGCGTCAGCTCGATTTCGAAGTCGTTCTGCACGTTGCGCAGGTAGACGAGCGCAAAGTCCGGAAAGTCGAGCCGGTGTGCTTCGTGCAGGTCGAGCACGTCGGCGTAGAACTTCAACGAGCGCTCAAGGTCGAGCACCCGGATCATGCTGTGAATGACTTTGGCCATGGGCGAGGGATGATGGAACGGGAGGGCCAGCTTCAGCTGCGCTTGGCCATCGGGACGACTTTCGGCGCGCCGCCCATGGCCGCGCCGATTGGGCGGGCTGCGGGCATGGCGCCGATCGTCTTTTCGACCTGCATCAACTTGCGCCGCAAGTAACGCATCGCCGAGACGCGCAGGAACGACGCGAAGTTGGGCACCTCGCCTCGATGCGCGAGGATTTCATCGTGAAACTTGGCGATCAGCGCGTTCGTCGTGCAGCTCTCTTCCTCGGCCATTTCAGCCAGCGTGTCCCACACCATGTTCTCCAGCCGGATGCTGGTGAGCACGCCATGGATGCGCACCGTGCGGGACCGCTGCTCGTAGGCGATCGGGTCGGCTTTGACGAAAAACTCGCACATGTGCGTCCTCCTTGCGGTGCATCGCTTCAGATGGCACGCGCCGTCATCTGCCTGGCAATGTGGTCGGCTTGGCGGATCGCCAGCGTCACGATCGTGAGCGTCGGGTTTTCCGCACCGCCGGTGGTGAACTGGCTGCCGTCGGAGATGAACAGGTTGTTCACGTCGTGCGCCTGGCCGAACGCATTGCACACGCTGTCCTTCGCCGATGCGCCCATGCGGCAGGTGCCCAGATTGTGCGTCGACGGGTAGGGTGGCGTGCGGAATGACTTGATCGCGCCAGCGGCCTGGTAGACGCGCTCGCCCTGCCTGAACGCATGCTCACGCATCGCATTGTCGTTCTCGTGGTCGTCGAAGTGCACGTTGGGTGCCGGGTTGCCCCATTTGTCTTTCACGTTCGGGTTCAGCGTGATGCGGTTGCCCTCGCGCGGCATGTCTTCACCCACCAGCCACATGCCGGCCATGTTGGCGTAGTTTTCCATGTACCAGGCGAAATCGGCGCCCCAGTCGCCGGGATTCAGGAATGCGGCCATGAAGGGCAGGCCCAGCGCGAGCGTTTCCATCTCGTAGCCGCCGGCAAAGCCCCGCTTGGGGTTGTGGCCGGATTCGTCCTTGATGATCCCCGCCATCGTCGTGCCACGATAGAAGTGAACCGGGTCCTTGAACACGGCGTACACCGAACCCGTCATGTGGCGCATGTAGTTGCGCCCGACCTGGCCGGATGAATTGGCCAGGCCGTCCTTGAACTGGTTCGACGCTGACAACAGCAGCAGTCGCGGCGTTTCGATCGAATTGCCGGCCACACAGACGAGCCGCGCCTTCTGACGCTGTTCCTTGCCGTCCTTGTCGAAGTAGACGACGCCGGTGACCTTGCCGGCGTCGTTGTGCTCGATGCGCGAGACGTGGCTTTGCGGCCGCAGGTCCATGTTGCCGGTCGCTTCGGCCTTGGGCAGCTCGGTGTAGAGCGTGCTCCACTTCGCGCCGCTCTTGCAGCCCTGGAAGCAGAAGCCCATCTGCAGGCAGCGCCCGCGGTCGTCGCGCGGTTCGCTGTTGATCGCCATGTTGCCGGTGTGTACGTCCTTGTAGCCAAGCTTGGTGGCGCCGGCATACATGACCTTGAAGTTGTTGTTGCCGGG
>JANNKS010000132.1:0-3472 GCA_031396425.1 Rhizobacter sp.
GGTGAACCGGGTGATCGGCTACAGCAAGTCGCCCAGCACCACCGAGAAGGCCAAGAAGCTCGGTGTCATCGACGTCGCAGCCGAATCGGCGTTGCTGGCGGTGTCGGGCTCCGACATCGTGCTGATCGCCGTGCCGGTGGCGGCCACCGAAGCCACCTTCCGCGCCATCCGCCACCTGGTCGAGCCCGGAGTGCTGGTGATGGACGTGGGGTCGACGAAACGCGACGTGGTCGACGCGGCGCGCCGGGTGCTGAAGGAGCGCATCGGCTCGTTCGTGCCGGCGCACCCGATCGCCGGCAAGGAAGTGGGCGGCGTCGGCCACGCCGATGCGACGCTCTACAACGGCCGCCAGGTGATTCTGACGCCGCTGCCCAGCACCTCGCCCGAGATGGTGCAAAAGGCCACCGACGTGTGGGCCGCCGTGGGCTCGCAGGTGTTGCGCATGACACCGGAGAACCACGACGCCGCGTTCGCCGCCGTCAGCCACCTGCCGCACCTGCTCGCGTTCGTGTACTTCAATTCGGTGGCGCGCCAACCGGCAGGGCGCGACTACCTGTCGCTCGCCGGCCCGGGTTTCCGAGATTTCACCCGCATCGCGGCGAGCGAACCCGCCGTGTGGCGCGACATCCTGATGTCGAACCGGGAAGAACTGCTCAAGCAGTCGGAGCGTTTCCGCCAGACCCTGGACGCGATGGAACTGGCCATCAAGAGCGGCAACGTCGACGCCGTCGAAGACCTGATTCGCAGTGCGTCGGAGGCGCGCGCCGGCTGGCACATGCACAACCACAAGACCGGCGCGAACCGCTGAGCTGATTCTCCAGCGTGGCCGACGCCGCGCCCGCGCATGCTCACCACCCGGTTCATCGACATTCCTCCGCTGCGTTCGGCCGGCGGCACGGTGCGCCTGCCGGGCTCGAAGAGCATTTCGAACCGGGTGCTGCTGCTGGCTGGCCTGAGCGCAGGCGTGACGCGCATCCACGAGCTGCTGGAATCCGACGACACCCAGGTCATGCTCGACGCACTGCGCCAGTTGGGCTGCGGGGTCGCCAGGGCGGGAACGAGTGCGACCATCACCGGCCTGGGCGGACATCTGCAAACGCGCCAGGCGCGCCTGTTCCTCGGCAACGCCGGCACCGCGATGCGCCCGTTGACCGCCGCCCTGGCCGTGCTGGCCGCCACCCAGGGCGGCGACTTTGAGCTCGCCGGCGTGGCGCGCATGCACGAGCGGCCGATCGGCGATCTGGTCGCGGCCCTGCACCAGCTCGGCTGCCGGGTGGACTGGCTGGGCGAACCCGGCTACCCGCCGCTGCGCGTGCGTGCGGCGGTGGGGCCGCTTCAAACCGCGGCACCAATCCGCGTGCGCGGTGATGTGTCCAGCCAGTTCCTCAGCGCGCTGCTGCTGGCGCTGCCGTTGGTGAGTGCGCACAGGCCGATCACGATCGCCGTCGACGGCGAGCTGATTTCGCGGCCCTATGTGGAGATCACGCTGAAACTGCTCGCGCGCTTTGGCATCGCCGTCGAGTCGCACGAGTGGCGCCGCTTTGTCATTCCCGCCGGCAGCGCGTACCGCTCGCCAGGTGACATTCATGTGGAAGGCGACGCTTCGTCGGCGTCCTATTTCATCGCGTTGGGCGCGATCGCCGCGACGGACGAGCCGGTTCGCATCGAAGGGGTCGGCGCCGATTCGATCCAGGGCGACATTCGCTTTGTCGACGCGGCCCGCGCGATGGGTGCCGACGTAACACTGCACGCCGGCCACCTGGAGGTGCGCCGCGGCCGTTTTCCGCTGCAGGCGATCACGCTCGACTGCAACCACATTCCCGACGCTGCGATGACCTTGGCGAGCATGGCGCTGTTTGCCCAGGGCACCACGCGCCTGCTCAACATCGCAAGCTGGCGCGTGAAGGAAACGGATCGCATCGCAGCGATGGCCACCGAGCTGCGCAAGCTTGGCGCCACCGTGCGCGAAGGTGCCGACTTCATCGACATCGAAGCGCCCACCGAGTGGCGCGCGGCCAGCATCCACACCTACGACGATCACCGTGTCGCGATGTGCTTTTCGTTGGCCGCATTCAACCCGCTGGCGGCCGGCGCCGGGCCGACCGCAGTGCCGGTGCGCATCCTCGACCCGCAATGCGTGGGCAAGACGTTCCCGGACTACTTCGAAACGCTGTTCGGCGTGGTGAAAACAGCCGAGTTGGACATTCCCGTCATCACCGTCGACGGGCCCACCGCGTCGGGCAAGGGCACCCTGGCCAGCGCGCTGGCGGCGCGGCTCGGGTACCACTTCCTCGACTCGGGCGCGGTGTACCGCGCCACCGCACTGAGCGCGATGCGTGCCGGCGTCGCGGCCGACGATGAACCCGGCCTCGCGGCCATTGCCGCCAAACTCGACCTGCTGTGCCTGCCTGGGCAAATCCTGATGTTCGGCGAAGACGTGACCGAAACCTTGCGACTCGAAGAGGTCGGTGCGCTGGCTTCCAAGGTGTCGGCCTGGCCGATGGTGCGCGCCGCGTTGCGCCAGTTTCAACTGCAGCGGCGCCAGGTGCCGGGCCTGGTGGCCGACGGGCGCGACATGGGCACCGTGATCTTCCCGGGCGCCGACCTGAAGGTGTTCCTCACCGCGAGCGCCGCAACGCGCGCCGAGCGCCGCCACAAGCAATTGATTACAAAGGGGATTTCGGCTAACATGGCGGTCCTTCGGGAAGAGCTTGAGGCCCGGGACCTGCGCGACCAGTCGCGCCAGGCCTCGCCCTTGAAGCCAGCCCCGGACGCGATGTTGCTGGACAACTCGGCCCTCACCGTCGAAGCTTCGGTGGATGCGGTGCTCGATGCCTGGGAACAACGCAGACCCTTCGGTTGAGCCATCAGCCGTTCGGGACAGGGTGCCGCAGGGCATCGAATGGCAAACAGCCCGTCGTTTTCCCTCCAGTGCCGCACCCCTTCCCATGGCACGCCAGAACGCCGGTTTAGCAACCCAACCCGCAGCCCGTGCTGCACCGGAAAGACCCAATGCCTCAAGCTCAAATTGCCACCAACACCGGCGTGGATTCGTTCGCCGCGATGTTCGAAGAATCGCTCAAGCGCGCCGAAATGCGCAGCGGCGAAGTCATCACCGCCGAGGTGGTGCGCGTCGAACACAGTTTCGTGGTGGTGAACGCCGGCCTCAAGAGTGAAGCCTACGTTCCGATCGAAGAATTCAAGAACGACCATGGCGAACTCGAAGTCCAGGTCGGCGACTTTGTGTCGGTGGCCATCGACGCGGTCGAGAACGGCTACGGCGACACCATCCTGTCGCGCGACAAGGCCAAGCGCCTCGCGTCCTGGCTGTCGCTGGAGAACTCGCTCGAATCCGGCGAGTTCGTGACCGGCACCGTCAACGGCAAGGTCAAGGGCGGCCTGACCGTGCTCGTCAATGGCATCCGCGCCTTCCTGCCGGGGTCGCTGCTCGATACGCGGCCGGTCAAGGATA
>JANNKS010000138.1:0-1780 GCA_031396425.1 Rhizobacter sp.
GCCTTTTTGACCGAGCGACTTGAAGTCGGTGAACGGGTGCATGTAGTGCGCCGCGTCGGCCGCCTGCCATTCACGCGTCGAGCGTGTTTCGGTTTTCTGCATGGTTTGCATGGTGTGCTCCGGAGCTTCAGACGTGCAGCAGCAGGTGCTCGCGCTCCCACGGCGAAATGACCTTCATGAACTCGTCATGCTCGATTTCCTTCACCTCGGAATACACCGTGATGAACTGTTTGCCCAGCACGTCGTGGAGGTCTTTCTCGTCGGCCAGCCACCCCAGCGCTTCGCTCAGCGAGCGCGGCAGCTGGAATTCGGACAGGTAGGCGTCGCCCTTGCACTCGGCTGACGGCTCCACCTTGTTCTTGATGCCGAGATAGCCGCACGCCAGTGTCGCGGCGAGTGCGACATACGGGTTCGCATCGGCGCCGATCACGCGGTTCTCGACGCGCCGCGCCTGCGGCGTGGCCACCGGCGAGCGAATGCCCACGGTGCGATTGTCGATGCCCCACTGGATGTTGATCGGCGCCGAGTTGGAACGCACCAGGCGGCGGTAGGAGTTGCCGTTGGGTGCGAACAGCGCCATCGCGGCGGGCGTGTACTTCTGCAGGCCGCCGATGTACCAGAAGAACTCTTTCGACGGCGTTCCGTCGGCGTTGCTAAACAGGTTGCGGCCGGTGGCGATGTTGATCACGCTCTGGTGCACGTGCATCGCGCTGCCCGGCTCATTGGCCATCGGCTTGGCCATGAACGTCGCATACATCTCGTGGCGAAGCGCGGCCTCGCGGATCGTGCGTTTGAAGAAGAACACCTCGTCGGCCAGACCGAGCGGGTGGTCGTGGAAGAAGTTGATTTCCATCTGGCCCGCGCCCACCTCGTGGATCAGCGTATCGACGTTGAGCTCCATCTTGTCGCAGTAGTCGAAGATGTCTTCGAACAGCGGGTCGAACTCGTTCACCGCGTCGATCGAGTAGGCCTGGCGCGACGTCTCGGCGCGGCCGCTTCGGCCTTTAGGAGGCCGCAGCGGCGTGTTCGAGTCGGCGTTGCGCTCGATCAGATAGAACTCGAGCTCGGGCGCGACCACCGGCGCCCAGCCCTCGGCGGCGAACAGGTCGCACAGGCGCCGCAACACGCTGCGTGGGGCGTAGGGAATCAGCACCCCGTCGCGATCGAAACAGTCGTGGATCACCTGCGCCGTGGGATCGGTGGCCCACGGCACGATGCGCACCGTGCTCGGGTCAGGGCGCAGGTGCATGTCGCGATCGGTGGAGTGAATCACGTCGTAGTAGGGTCCCTCGTGTGGAAACTCACCGGTCACGCCGATCGCGACGATCGCTTCGGGCAGGCGCATGCCGCGGTCTTCGGTGAACTTTTCGCGCGGCAGGATCTTGCCGCGCGCCACCCCGGTGAGGTCGGGCACCAGGCATTCGATTTCGGTCACGCGCCGCTCGTTGAGCCAGTTTTCGAGATCACTGAAAGAGAAATTGCTTTTGTCGACCATGGGTCACCTGTCTTGTTGTGTTGGGGAGGTATCGATTCGGCGCTTGCGAATGTCCTCTATCGGTCGGGCTCGCTCTGGCGCGCGTGGCGGCGCTCGCGGTACGCCATGCAGGCATCACCAAACGCCTTGAGCAGTTTCATCGACACCGGGTTGCTCGCGGCCTGCCACTCCGGGTGCCACTGAACGCACAGGTTGAAGCCTTTGGCCTTGTCGACCGAGAACGCTTCCACCAGGCCATCGGGTGCACGCGCCTCTACGCGCAAACCGTCGGCGAGGCGGTTCACG
>JANNKS010000148.1:0-1514 GCA_031396425.1 Rhizobacter sp.
GCCCTTTCTGCCATTGCCGCCGGCATTTCCGCCTGACGGCGGGCAGACACCATCAGGCCTTGCAGGTCTGCAACTGCCGGCTGTAATTCGAAGCGGTCTGCACCACCGACGTACCGGCACTCTTGTTCTTCGCGTTCGAACCGCGGTCCAGCGACAAGCGGATCTGATATTTCTCGAAGAACGCCTGAAACATCTCTGCGCCCAGCGTGCCCACGGCGTGCAATTCATCGCTGGCCGAATTCCATTCCAGCATCACCATGGCCAGCGGTTGGGGCGCCGGGCCGCTGATGACTTTGCCGCCCTGGGTAGGGTCGTAGCGCGAGTCGTCGCCGCAACAATGCACCACGTGCGCGGGTTCGTTGGCCTGGCCTTTGCGAATGTTGATGAAGCTGATTTCCGGCGTGGGGTACATCAGCTTGTGGGCGCAGATCGCCGAATACGCGACGATGTTGTGCCCTGGCCCGCTGCCTGGCAGCGACTGGTAGCGTTGCTGTTTGTCGTTGTTCAGATCCACCGGCTTCGCCGCGCGCGGCAAGGCCATCAGGAACACCGGGGTGGTTTCGTAGGGGTAGCTGAAGATGTGCGGCTCGCCCGCCGTCAGTTGCGCGCTCTTGAAGGGACGCCCCGACTTGTCAACCAGCAAGGTGCGGCTGTATTTGTGGACCGCCAGTGGCGACTGCGCAAACGCCAGCGTCACCGGCCCGCTCAGGCACACGGCGCCCAGACAGGTGGCCCACTGCAGCACATCGCGCCGATCGGGTTGCCGGGCGGTGCCGCCGTCCGCTGGCCAGGGTGATGAATCCATAGGGCTCCTCGGGTTGCTTCGCATGGAACTGCAAAGCTAGCACGAAGTCGCCATGTCGATCAACCACGACCGCGCAGCGCCGGATCGCGGCCGACTGCAGCGCATCGTCAGCGGCCGGCCCATCCGGACACCATCGGCGAGGCGGTTGGCCGCGAGGCGGATGGGTAGCCTGCTCGTCGATGAACTGCCAGGTGTGCGCTACGGCAGGTTGCGCGGATGCCCAGCGGCCGTGCGCTCGTTGCCCCGCCTGTAGTTCCCGGTCAGCCGAGCCATTCGTTGCTGCGCCGCGGACTCGCTGGCGTGCACAACCTCAGCCAGGAATTCTGCGGCATCGCTTCCCCGCAGCGTCGCCGCAAGCTTGCCGCGATGGAGCAGCTCGATCTCACCACCCTTGCGGTGGCGATAGCTGAAGCCGAGCGTGGGTTCGGGCGATTCGGTCATGGGGTGCACCACCGCGTATGGGGCCAGAGGATGCCAGAGAAATGAGAACCAGCTACTGCCGGGCAAGCGTAAGCTCGAATTTGCTGCGCATCCCAGTCACTGTTCCGTCTGGTGTTGCCTTGAGAGTCACGGTGACGTTCGGACAACCTGGAATGGTTTCCGAGAACTGCAGTACGAATCTGACCTCTGTTGGCGCAGCTGATTCAACCTTCATTGGAACCTCCCGACCTGCGCAGGGATTGTTCTGATTTCGCATTTTCATTCGCAT
>JANNKS010000219.1:0-4316 GCA_031396425.1 Rhizobacter sp.
TGTTGATGAAGTGGATGACCTGCTCTTTCAGCGGCGCCGGCCCGACGGTGGCCGGAGGCGCGGCGGCTTGCTTGTTGGCCAGGCCCCGCAGCAGGTCGTTCGCGAAACGCTGCAGCTTGAAGCCCACGTCGACCATCGCGCGGCGCATCAGGCGGATGGTTTCGGGGTTGGTGGCGTTGAGGAAAAACATCGCCGCCGCGTTGCCGGGCCGCCAGCTCTTGTGGCCCATCTTGCGCAAGAGGTTGCGCATGTTCATCGACACGTCGCCGAAATCGATGTTCACCGGGCAGGGGCTCAAGCACTTGTGGCACACGGTGCAGTGGTCGGCCACGTCTTCGAATTCGTGCCAGTGTTTGATGCTGATGCCACGGCGCGTCTGCTCTTCGTACAGGAACGCCTCGACCAGCAGTGAGGTGGCGAGGATCTTGTTGCGCGGGCTGTACAGCAAATTGGCGCGCGGCACGTGGGTGGCGCACACCGGTTTGCACTTGCCGCAGCGCAGGCAGTCTTTCATGCTGTCGGCGATGCCGCCGATGTCACTGCGCTGCATGATCAGCGACTCGTGCCCCATCAGCCCGAAGCTGGGCGTGTAGGCATTCGTCAGGTCGGCCTTCAACGCCGGGTTGCGCAGCAGCTTGCCTTTGTTGAAGTGGCCGTCGGGGTCGATGCGGCGCTTGTAGGCGCTGAAGTTGGACAGTTCGTCTTCGGTGAGGAATTCGAGCTTGGTGATGCCGATGCCGTGTTCGCCGGAAATCACGCCATCGAGGCTGCGCGCGAGTTTCATGATGCGCGCCACCGCTTCGTGGGCGGTCTGCAGCATCTGGTAGTTGTCGCTGTTCACCGGAATGTTGGTGTGCACGTTGCCGTCGCCGGCGTGCATGTGCAACGCCACCCACACGCGGCCGCGCAGCACCTCTTTGTGGATGCGCTCGCATTCGTCGACGATGGGGCTCAGCGCCGAGCCGGCGAAGATGCTGCGCAGCGGTGCACGGATCTGCGTTTTCCAGGAGGCGCGCAGGCGGTGGTCTTGCACGAGGTGGAAGACGGTGGCGGCGATGTCGGCTGAGTGGATACCGGCGTGCGCCGGTATGACGGGACTCGCCGGGATGGCGGGGCTCGCCGGGATGGCGGCGCTCGCCGCTATGACGGGCCTGGGGCTGTCATCCCGGCGCACGCCGGGATCCACTGTCGGGGCGGCAGAAGAAGGCGCATCCAGGTGTTCGAGCGTCCAGCGCCACGTGCTTTCGACATCATTCAGCAGCGTCAGCGCCTGCTGCACCCGGTCTTCCAGAAGTTCGGCCGGGGCGATCAGGCCGGCGTCGTCGCTCTTGCCCAGCGGCAGGTGGCCGGTTTCGAAGAACGCGCGCAACGCGTCAACCAAGGCCAGCTTGTTGCGCAGCGACAGCTCGATATTGATGCGCTCGATGCCCTCGGTGTACTCGCCCATGCGCGGCAGCGGAATCACCACGTCTTCGTTGACCTTGAAGGCGTTGGTGTGCTTGCTGATGGCTGCCGTGCGTTTGCGGTCGAGCCAGAACTTCTTGCGCGCTTCGGCGCTCACCGCGACGAAGCCTTCGCCGCCGCGGCTATTCGCCAGGCGCACCACCTCGGAGGTGGCGCGCGCCACGGCGTCGGCGTCTTCACCGGCGATGTCACCGAACAGCACCATCTTGGGCAGCGCCGATGTGGCGCCGCCGGCGCTGGCGCGTTTGCTCTTGGTCGCGTAGCCCACCGCTTTCAGGTAGCGGTCGTCAAGGTGTTCCAGGCCGGCCAGCAACACGGGCGGCCGCTCGCGCCCATCGGCGCCCACTTCGCCCTTGCGCGCCTGCGCGAACATGTAGTCCTTGATGTCGACGATGCTGGGCACCGCGTCCTTGGCGTTGCCGAAGAATTCCAGGCACACGGTGCGCGTGTGCGCAGGCATCTTGTGCACGATCCAGCGTGCCGAGGTGATCAGGCCGTCGCAACCTTCCTTCTGGATGCCTGGCAGGCCGGCGAGGAACTTGTCGGTGACGTCTTTTCCCAGGCCTTCCTTTCGAAACGTGCTGCCCGGGATGTCGAGCCGTTCGGTGCGCTCGAGGTTGCGGCCGGAAGCGTCGAAATAGCGCAGCTCGAAGCTGGCCATTTCCACGTCGTGGATCTTGCCCAGGTTGTGATTCAGGCGCACCACTTCGAGCCACTTCGCTTCCGGCGTGACCATTCGCCACGACACCAGGTTGTCCAGCGCCGTGCCCCACAGCACCGCCTTCTTGCCGCCCGCGTTCATCGCCACGTTGCCGCCGATGCACGAGGCCTCGGCCGAGGTGGGGTCGACGGCGAAGACGTGGCCGGCGCGTTCGGCGGCGTCGGCGACGCGCTGCGTCACGACGCCCGCCTCTGAAAAAATCGTCGCGACTTCGCGGTCGACACCGGGCAGGCGTTGGAACTCCACCTCGCTCATCGTCTCGAGCTTTTCGGTGTTGATGACGGCGCTGTTCCAGGTGAGCGGAATCGCGCCGCCGGTGTAGCCGGTGCCGCCGCCGCGCGGAATGATGGTCAGGCCGAGTTCGATGCACGCCGCCACCAGGCCGGCCATTTCGGCTTCGCTGTCGGGCGTGAGCACGACGAAGGGGTATTCGACGCGCCAGTCGGTGGCGTCGGTGACGTGCGAGACGCGGCTCAGGCCGTCGAACTTGACGTTGTCTTTCGCGGTGTGGCGCCGCAGCACCCGGGTGGCGCGGCGGCGCAGGTCGGCCACGGCTTCGAAATGGGTTTCGAAGCGTTGCACGGTGGCGGTGGCGAGTTTGAGCAGTTCACCCACATTGGCATCGCGCTCGCTGTCAGCTTCGGGTTTGCGACGGAGTTCGACTTCGTGCAGCCGGTGCCGTAACGCGTCGATCAGCAGCTTGCGGCGCTTCGGGTTGTCGAGCAGGTCGTCCTGCAAGTAGGGATTGCGCTGCACCACCCAGATGTCGCCCAGCACCTCGTACAGCATGCGCGCCGAGCGGCCGGTCTGGCGCTCTTCTCGCAATTGGTTCAGCAGTGCCCAGGCCGGGGCGCCGAGCAGGCGGATGACGATTTCGCGGTCGGAGAACGAGGTGTAGTTGTACGGAATCTCGCGCAGCCGCGGCGCGTCGGCGTGGGCTGACGCGCCGCTGGGGGCGGCGTTGATGCGGGACAAGGGGAATGGGGCGTTCATCGGCGCCGGGCGCGTGCGGAGGCCCGTTCTGGCAGGGTTCCAGCGATCGTACCGCAGTGCAGCATTCGGGCGTGGCCAGCGGCGGGGTACCCCCCTTCGTCATCCCGACGAAAGTCGGGATCCACTTGAGGATCTGCGCTGATCGAGTGGATACCGGCTTTCGCCGGTATGACGCGAGGGACAGCCAGCCGCAGCAGCACAGATGCCCCAGCGGGGTTATCCCCCGTTGCCCTGAGCGCACTTCCACGGGATAAACGCAGTTGTCATATTTGCAGCACAGACTGTGCGGCCGGCCGCCAAACGCGCCGAAGAACCCCCAAGACTTTCACGGAGTTGACATGAAAAAGACATCCCTCGCCCTTTCCGCCATTGCGCTGGCGTTCGCTCTCAGTACCCCCGCGCAGGCTCAGGTCGAAGTGCAATGGTGGCATTCGATGGGCGGCGCCTTGGGCGAATGGGTCAATGACCTGGCGAAAGACTTCAATTCGAGCCAGACCGCCTACAAGGTCGTGCCCACGTTCAAGGGCACCTACGACGAATCGATGACGGCCGCGATTGCGGCGTTCCGCGCCGGCAATGCGCCGCACATCCTGCAGGTGTTCGAGGTGGGCACGGCAACGATGATGGCGAGCAAGGGCGCCATCGTGCCGGTCGCCAAGATCATGGCCGACGCCGGCGTCAAGTTCGACCCGAAGGCCTACGTGCCTGCGGTGGCCGGCTACTACACCGCGCCGAACGGGCAGATGTTGAGCTTCCCGTTCAACAGCTCGACGACCGTCTTCCACTACAACAAGGATGCCTTCAAGGCCGCGGGCATGGACCCCGAGAGCCCGCCCAAGACCTGGCCCGAAGTGACGCTGGCGGCGGCCAAGCTGAAGGCCAGCGGCCACAAATGCCCGCTGACGATCGCCTGGCAGGGCTGGACCCAGCTCGAAAGCTTCTCGACCTGGCACAACGTCGAAAACGCGACCACGCGCAACGGCTTCGGCGGTCTCGACGCGCGCCTGGCGTTCAACACGCCACTGCATGTGCGCCATATCGAAAACCTGGCCAACATGGCCAAGCAAGGCCTGTTCGTCTACAAGGGCCGCGGTAACAAGGCCGACGCCACTTTCTATTCCGGCGAGTGCGCGATGGT
>JANNKS010000278.1:0-4383 GCA_031396425.1 Rhizobacter sp.
TGGAGCGCGAAATCGTATTCCAGGGCCCCGACACCGTGGCCGCGTTCATCGCCGAGCCGGTGCAGGGCGCCGGTGGCGTGATCGTGCCGCCGGCCAACTACTGGCCGCTGGTGCGCCAGGTCTGCGACCGGCATGGCGTGCTGCTGATCGCCGACGAGGTGGTCACCGGCTTCGGCCGCGCCGGTACGCTGTTCGGCACGCGCCTGTGGGGCGTGAACGCCGACCTGTGGTGCCTGGCCAAGGGCATCAGTTCGGGCTATGTGCCACTCGGGGCGACCGCCATCAACCGGCGCATCGCCGAGGTGTTCGACGCCGACAGCACCGGCAGCGCATCGGTGTCGCACGGCTACACCTACAGCGCGCACCCGGTGGCCGCGGCGGCGGCATTGGCCACGCTGGACCAGATCGAAGAGCTCGACGTGCCGGGCAACGCCGCGCGCGTGGGCGCGCATCTGCAGCAGCGCCTGAGCGGCTTTGCGCAGCGTTTCAGTTTCGTTGGCGATGTGCGCGGCATCGGCCTGATGGCGGGCCTCGAGATGGTGACTGACAAGGCCGCACGCACCCCGATGACGCGCGCCAGCGACATCCCGGCGCGCGTGGCGCGCGAGGCCTACCAGCGCGGCGCGATGGTGCGCATCTCGGGGCCGAACATGATCCTGTCGCCGCCGCTGGTGATCACGCGCGCCGAAATCGACCACCTGGTGGATGTGCTGGAGGCATCGTTCGCGGCGGTGGAGGCAACGCTGTGATGCCCGAGCGCGCGCCCGAGCCCGAGGCCCGCGCCTCAGCGGTCAGCGCAGCCGCCTCGGCGGGGCGCATCCGGCCGCCGGTGATTCTGTTGATCGGCACCGCCGACACCAAGAGCGATGAAATCGCGTTTCTGCGCGATTGCATCGTGCGGCTTGGTGCCAGCGTGCGCGTGATGGACGTCGGCGTGCTGGCAACTGGCTGGGTCACCCCGGACATCGCCAACAGCGAGGTCGCGCTGGCGGCGGGCGTGACGCTGCAGCAGGTCATCGCCAGCGGCGACGAAAACACGTCGATGACTCTGATGTCGCGTGGCGCCACCCGGCTTGCCGCCGAGTGGCATGCGCAGAAGCGATTCGACGGCCTGCTGGCGCTGGGCGGCACGATGGGCACCGACCTCGCGCTCGATGTGGCGAACGCGCTGCCGCTCGGTGTGCCCAAGGTCATGCTGTCGACGATCGCGTATTCCCACCTGATTCCGGCCGAGCGCATTCCGCCCGACCTGATCATGCGTTTGTGGGCGGGCGGCCTGTACGGGCTGAACCGGCTGTGCAAGGCGGCGCTGAGCCAGGCCGCGGGTGCGGTGGTGGGGGCATGCCTCGCGCATCAGGATCAGGAGATCAGCGACCCTCGACCGGTGGTCGGCATGACGTCGCTGGGGTCGAGCGTTCTGAAGTACATGACGCTGCTCAAGCCGGAACTCGAGGCGCGCGGCTACGAGCTGGCGGTGTTCCACACCACCGGCATGGGCGGCCGCGCCTTCGAAGACCTGGCGGCGAAAGGTTTTTTCGCGGCCGTGATGGACTTCAGCCTGCAGGAGTTGGTGAACCACCTGGCAGGTTCGTGCGTCACCTCGGGCGCCGACCGGTTGCGCGGCGCCGGCCGCGCCGGTGTGCCGCAGCTGGTGGCACCGGGTGCCACGGACATGGTCGACTACGCCGCCTGGGCCGCGCCGCCGCAGCGGTATGCGGGGCGGCCGTCGCACGCTCACAACCGCCTGATTGCGTCGGTGTGCGTCGACCCGGCGATGCGCCGTGAGGTGGCCGCAGCGATCGGCGAGCGCCTCGCCGAAGCGACGGGTCCGACCTGTGTACTGTTGCCCGTGCAAGGCATCGAAGAATGGGACCGCCCCGGCGCGCCGCTGCACGACCCCGACGGCCTCGCAGCGCTGGTGGACGAATTGCCGCGCCGGCTCGCGCCGAACACGCAGCTCGTGGCAGTGGACGCCCACATCAACGACGCGGCGTTTGCGAACGCCGCGCTGCGCGTGTTCGACGAATGGGTGCGGCAGGGCCAGGTGCCGCCGGGCCATGCGCCCGCCGGGGTGGCGGCCCGGGTGGCGGCCGGCGGGCCGGCCCGAACCTGAGCGGCGCAATCGGCGCATCGCGACCGGCACCGAATGACCTCGCATCCCGTTCAGGCGCTGGTGCTCGACTTCGGCGGTGTCATCAGCCGCACGTTGTTCGAGACGCATGCCCTGACCGAAGCGGCGCTGGGCTTGCCCACGGGCACGCTGACCTGGCGCGGCCCGTTCGACCCGGCCGGCGACCCGCTGTGGCGCGACATGCAGGCCGACCGGATCAGCGAGCGCGAGTACTGGCTGGCACGCACTCGCGAAGTCGGCCGGCTGGTGGGTGAAGACTGGAGCCACATGGAAACCTTCGTGCGGCGCGCTCGCGGGGCCGATGTGCAGGCGGTGATCCGGCCCGAAGCGGTCGCGGCCATCCACGCCGCGAAGGCCGCGGGTTGCCGGCTGGCGGTCCTCTCCAACGAGCTCGACCTGTTCTACGGCGCTGGCTTTCGCGACCGGCTGCCGTTGCTGGGGCAATTCGATGTGCTGGTCGACGCCACCCACACCCAGATCCTGAAGCCCGACCCGCGCTCCTATCAGTCGTGCCTGGATCAACTTGGCCTGTCGGCGGCCGCCTGCGTGTTCGTCGACGACCAGGCACGCAATGTCGCCGGTGGCGTGCGCGCCGGCATGCGCTGTGTGCACTTCGATGTGATGAACCCCGCGGGTTCGTACCGCGAGGCATTGCAGTTGCTGGGTCTCGGCCCGTCATGAACCCGGTGCAAGATCGTCGGGGCGTTCCGGGCAGCGCCGGGCCGGGATTGCGCCGGGCTACCATGTGAACATGAAAATCGTCATTCTCGGTGCCGGCGTGATCGGCACCACGTCGGCGTACTACCTCGCCAAGGCCGGTCATGAGGTCACCGTCCTCGAGCGCCAGCCAGGTCCGGGGCTGGAAACCAGTTTTGCGAATGCCGGCGAGGTCTCGCCCGGGTATTCGGCGCCATGGGCCGGGCCGGGCGTGCCGGTCAAGGCGATCAAGTGGCTGCTGATGCACCACAGCCCGCTCTTCATCAAGCCGATGCTCGATGCCGCGATGTGGCGCTGGGGTCTTCAGATGCTTCGCAACTGCACCGAAGAGCGCTACCGCATCAACAAGGCGCGCATGGTGCGGTTGGCCGAATACAGCCGCGACTGCATGAAACAGTTGCGTGCTGACACCGGCATCCGCTACGACGAGCGCATGCAGGGCACGCTGCAGCTGTTCCGCACCCAGAAGCAGCTCGACGGCACGGCCAAGGACGTGGAAATCCTGCAGCAGTACGGCGTGCCCTACCAGCTGCTCGACCGCGCTGGCTACCTTCGATACGAGCCGGCGCTGGCCGGCGTGAAAGAGAAGTTCATCGGCGCACTGCGCCTGCCGGGTGACGAGACCGGGGACTGCTTCCTGTTCACGAGCCGCCTGGCCGAGATGGCGCGCGGCCTGGGCGTGCAGTTCCGCTTCGGCGTGAACGTGCGCGCGCTGCAGACCGACGGCCGCGGCATCACGGGCGCGGACACCGACACCGGCGCCGTGCAAGCCGATCGTTACCTGCTCGCCCTGGGCAGTTATTCCACCGCGATGCTCAAGCCGCTGGGCCTGACGATTCCGGTCTATCCGGTGAAAGGCTTTTCGATCACGGTGCCGATCAGCAACGCTGCCGAAGCGCCCGAATCGACGATCATGGACGAAACCCACAAGGTCGCCGTCACGCGCCTGGGTGATCGCATCCGTGTGGGTGGCACCGCCCAGCTCTCGGGCTTTGACGTGCGGCTGGACGCCGGGCGGCGCCGCACGCTGGAGTTTGTCGTGACCGACCTGTTCCCCAAAGGCGGCGACGTTGCCAAGGCCGAGTTCTGGACCGGCCTGCGCCCGATGACCCCCGACGGCACGCCGATCGTCGGCCCGACCCGGCTGGCCAATCTGTGGCTGGCCACCGGGCACGGCACGCTGGGCTGGACCATGGCCGCGGGCACCGGCCGCCTGCTGGCCGACTGGATGGCGGGGCGCCCCACCGAGATCGACACCGAAGGCCTCACGATCGGCCGCTACAACCCGGCACTGGCCGCAAACCAGGGCCGCACCGCCGACTTGCAACATCCGATTCACACCGCGCAATCCCGGGAGCTTTCATGACCACCAAGAAATTCGCCAGCCAGGCCGACCTCGAAGAAAAGAAGATCACCTTCGAGCAGCTCTCGAAGCACGCCTGGGCCTACACCGCCGAGGGTGACCCGAACACCGGCATCGTCATCGGCGACGACGCGGTGCTGGTCGCCGACACCCAGGCCACGCCGGCGATGGC
>JANNKS010000288.1:0-1811 GCA_031396425.1 Rhizobacter sp.
CCGCCGTGCGGCGTGTGGCAGAACACGCAGACATCGGCGGTGTCGGACACCTGGTTGCGCCCCGCCGGCCCGGCCCCGGACCCGAGGTTGTGCCGGGTATCGACGATCCCGGCCGCCGCATTGCTGCCAAGCAGCGCGAACAGCGCCGCAAACAGCCCTGCGCACGCCGCGGCACGCCTGGTGCGGCCCCTTAAAGATGGCATCTGCATGTTGACCCCTTCGAGATTTGGTTGAAACCGTCACCAGGTCGGGCACCCGCTCACCCAGTGCGACACCTTGGCTTGAGCAGGTTCTGTGCCATTCGGCACAAACCCGCTATGGCACGACCTGGCAGGCGCCGACGACGAGCGGGCGCGCTGCGCGTCCCGCTTTCAGGAAGCGGGTTTCCCGGGAACGGGAAGCGCCTACCGGCGGGGTTTGATCTGGCGCAAAGGGCCGGGGCAACGGCAAGCGCCGCTGCGCAGGTCGGTGCCGGCGAGCTTCAACGCGCCGCTGCCGCCGGGCGCACGAGGAAACCGCTGCCTGCGGCGAGCGCTGAGGGACGGAAGATGTCGATCTTGCGGAACCACTGGTCGACCACGTAGACGCGGCCGTCCTCGTCGACAGCGATGCCGGTGGGCAGCATGTATTTCGCCGGCGCGTCGCGTTCCGATCGGTCGCCGATGAACAGCAGCAATTCGCCATCGGCGTTGAAGACCTGAAAATTGCCGAACGCGGTGTCGACGACGTAGACGTTGCCGTCGCGATCGATCGCGATTTCCTTCGGCCGCGCGAACTGGCCGTACTGCTTGCCGATGCTGCCAAAGCTGTGCAGGTAGCGGCCCGCGCGGTCGAACACGACGACCCGGAAGTTGCCGCCGTCCACCACATACAGGCGCCCGTCCTTGTCGATCGCGACGTCGCGCGGCAGGTTGAATTCGCCGGGCCCGCTGCCGCGTTTGCCGATGTCCATCAGGTGCGCGCCGCTCACCGCGTCAAACACCCGCACCTGGTGTTGCTCGGAGGTGACGCCGCCGAGGTCGACCGCATACACCCGGCTGCCGTTCGGATCGACCGTCACGCTGGTCAGGCGGGAGAACCATTTGTCGCTGCCGATGCGGCGCAGGAAGCGCCGGTCGGGCCCATAGACCATGATGGCCTTGGCGCTGATGTCGGCGACGTAGAGGTTGCCCGCCGCGTCGACATCCAGGCCGACCGGCTTGACCAGTTGACCGGCGTCTTCGTCATCGCCGATCTTGTACTGCCGCCCTTGCGCCACGTCGAACACGCGCACATAGCGCGCCACCGTGTCGGACACGTAGATGCGGCCGCGGAACACCGCCACCGCATAGGGCTTGGACAGGCTTTCACCGGTGGCCTGCTCGCCGGTGACCATTCGACGCAGCTCGCTGCCGGGTTCGTCGAACACCACATCGGCGCTGGAGCGAATGGTGCGTTCGTAGACGAAGCGCGGCTCGTCCGGCGCGGGCGGAAACACGATCGTGCGCGCCTGCGGCGGCGCCACGGGCACCGGCATCTGCATGCAGCCCGCCAGGGCCAACGCCAGGAGCAGGGCGCCCCAGAAGTCGGGCGGGGATTGTTTCATCGTTGAGCGTTTCTCCACGCCGATTCAGCACACCTGGCTGCAAATGCTGTGCCAGTGGCAAACTTCTTGCAACATCCAGCTGCTCCCTCTCAAGAAACTCCTTCCAAGTGATTGATTTGGAATGCTGTTTTCAGGCCGGTTGCGCAATTGGGACCATCTGCATACCAAGCTTGGCAGCGCGCTGCGACAGTGCTCGCAGCACCCGCTCGCGGTAACGCTCCTCGTA
>JANNKS010000312.1:0-12053 GCA_031396425.1 Rhizobacter sp.
GAACGTGACGCCGCTGCACCGGAGCGGGCCTATGCCAACTACCTGCGCGGCACGCTGGCTGCGCCCGATGCGGCGCTGCTGCCCGAGCCGCAGCGCGCAGCCCTGGCCGGCAAACCCGCTGCCGACTCCCTGGCGCGCATCGCCGATCCGTTGTCGCGCCTGGTGGCGGCCGGCGTGCTGCTGCGCAGCGGCAAGGGCGACCCGGCGGCGTTTGCGCTCGCCACCGACACCGCTTCAGCGCAGGGCTGGAGCCGCCCGTTGTTGGCCTGGCTGAATGTGCGCGCGCAGCGCGCCGACGCGGCGGGTGAGGCGGAGGAAGCAGCGCGCCTGCGCCGACGCGTCCGGCTGGTGCTGGACGCTGGCGCACCGGCTGCGCCGCGCGTCGCGCACTGACCCGCGTCGGAGCCGCCGGACACGCGCCTTGCCGATACCTTGGCCCGGTTCATGCGGCGTGCTTGTGGCGCCTCAGAGCAGCGCGCCTCGCGAGTCGGCAGGCGCTTCTTCGCGTTCAGACAGCCCGTAGTCGCGCAGAACCGAGGCCACCCGCAGGCGATAGCCTGCCAGCACGTCGGTGCGGCCTTCCTGCTGGGCACGGCGGTGCATGCCATGGCAGCGCCAGCTGCGCACGGCCGCTTCATCGCGCCAGAAGCTCAGCGACAGATAGTGCCCGGGTCGTGTCACGCTCTCGAAGCGCTCGACCGACACGAAGCCGTCGATGGTCTGCAATTCGGCTTTCAGCGCAGCCGCGAGTTCAAAGTAGCGCGGCGCTGCCCCGGGGCGAGGTTCCAATTCGAAGATGACTGCAATCATGGTGCCACCCTCCTTGCCAGGTTGCGTGTGCTGCCCACGTCCTCCAGCCAGGTGCGTTCTTCGCGAAGGATGAAGCGTTCGGCCTGGGCACGCTCGAAGTTGGCGCGGCCCTCGGCGTCGTTCTTGAGCGTTGCCCGATAGCGCTCGTAGGCGGCCATGTCGTCGAAACCAATGAGACCCCATGCGATGTCGTTGCTGCCCTCATGCGGAAGGAAGTACCCGATGAGGTTACCGCCGCAGCGCGGAATGATGTCCGCCCAGACCTCGGCATAGCGTTTGAAGGCGCTGCGCTGAAAGGGGTCGATCTGGTAGCGGATGAAGCAGGTGATGGCCATCGTTCGGACTCGTGGGTGGTTGAGGGTGAAGCCGACTGTGCAACCCAGGCGGCCCGGGATGCTTCGGTGCAGACCGAATTGTGGCGGGCCCGGCTCCTCAACGCCAACGCCCAGCCCTATTTCACCAGCCGGGTTTCCGGGTAGGCGGCGTACCAGCCGAACCAGAACGCCCGGTGCGCAGGCAGGCGCTTTCGCAGCGCATCGCCAGGCCCGCGCAGGCTGTCCTCGCCCACCCGCCAAAGCTGGCCGGTGGCATCGCGCGCGTTGGATTCACCGTCCCAGCTTTCAATCCTGGGCTGGTCGCTTTCGTAGACCCGGTTCGCGCCGGAGGCATCAGTGAGCACGACGAAGGCGGTATCGCCGACCCGGTCGTGGTAGACGCGATTCGCCGCCAGGAAGGCCGCTGCGATCGCGAGAGGGTCGGCGGCCCGGCCCGGCGCGCGCAGTGCCAGCACTTCGGCCTTGTTGGGCAGGCGCACATCGAGTCGCGGCACGCCGAACATCAATCGATCGGTGGCGAAATAGTCGCGGTAGGCGGCGCCCTCGGCATAGTCCCGCCGATGTCCGGTGTCGAGTGACAGCACGCTCGTGGTCGGATGGCGCTTCTTCCATTCCCCCCAGTGGGTGGTCACGACGTGCAGCATTGGCAGTTCGATGCCTTGCCCCACCAGGGTGCCCACGACCGGTGTTCCGGTGAGGGTTGACCACAACGACTGGGTCGCGTGGTCGTACATCAGCTTGTTGGAGCGGTACAGGAAGCCGCTCGTGCCGAGCTCGTGCTGCACCCCCTTGACGGTGGTGTCGTACAGAATCATCGAGCCACACAAAGTGCAATACACGCCATTCAGTTCGCGCCCGGCGATCCGGTCCTTGAACATCTCGTGCCAGGCGAGGATACGCCGCGGGTAGGCGCGCACGTCGCCGTCGATGGCAACACCGAAGACGATGTCCTCCTCGCCCAGGTAGCCGGCCTGCACGGCGGGAATCATCGTCGGGTTCTTGAGCGGCGGGATGCCGTCGCGCCAGACGCCGCCCCAGCGGATTTCGTCCAGGCGTATGCTGGCCACACGCTGCTTGCCGAAGTATTCGCGAAAGCGCGGGTCGACCTGTTCGTACAGTGCGGCCTTGAACTCGGCGTAGTCCGGATGCAAGGCCGGCGCGCGCCCCCACAACCAGTCGTACCAGCGGTCCAGGTCGGCGCCGAAGCGCCGCCCGGTGCCGTGCTCGAGCACGGCGAACACCTCGAGTTGCACGTCTCGAATCGGCACGAAGCCAATCAACTCGAGCAACGGCGCTGCGTAGGCGTCGCGCCAGCCGGCGCGAATGCGCCCCAGCGCGGCCCGGGCGGCCGATTCGTTCGTGTTGAGCACGCCCAGGAATGCGCTGATGGGAACGTGCACGCTGGGCGCACCGAGCGGCGCCCGCCGAGCCGGTTCCTGGGCAACCGGCGCGCTCGCCACGCCGAGCGCGATGGCCAACAGCAGCATCGGCTTGATCATCTGACTGAGCAAAATCGCCGACTCCTGCAGAGGTCCAGCGGCTTGGTCGGCTGGTGGGTGCGTTTCCTGTCAGGCCTTGCATGAAATGCGGCACGGCGGGTTGGCAGGCCTCGATGATGCGCCTGGCGGCTCGTCGAACGGCCTCGCCCGTCGCCGCCCTCGTCGCGTCTGTCGTTGCCGCACCGGTCCGTGCGGGGCGCGGAATCAGGGTGCGCTGATCTGCGTGATGGCGTTGCGCGTCAGCACGTACAGCGCACCGTCGTTACCGGCGAGCAGGTCCACCGGGCTGCCCGCGACGCTCGCGAATGCCGATGCCGCGTTGCCGTTGGCCAGGTCGACCCGGGCAATGAACTTGCTGACATAGTCGGCAAAGTAGTAGCTGCCTCGGTAGGCGGCAGGGAAGTTGCCGGTGCTCGGGTAGAACGCGCCGCCGGCGATCGAAAAGCCGGTGAAGAAGCCGCCCGGCCCCGAACCCGCCGGACTGGCGGCACTGTGTTTGTAGGTGAACAGCGGCGCGGTCACGCCCGCGGTGATGTTGTCTGCACCTTCCGATGCCGGCCAGCCGTAGTTGGCACCCGGCACGCCGAGATTGACTTCCTCCCAGGTGTTCTGGCCGACGTCGTTGATGTGGATGCGCCCGGTGCCGGGCTGCACTGCAAACGTGAACGGGTTGCGCAGGCCGCGCGCCCAGACTGCGCAGCTCTGCAGGCCAGGGGTGGTGCAGAACGGGTTGTCGGCCGGAATGCTGCCGTCGTCATTGAAGCGCAGCAGCTTGCCCAGCGGGCTGGCCAGGTTCTGCGAGTGGGCGCTGTTGGCGTTGTCACCCACGCCGACATAGAGCTTGCCGTCAGCGCCGAAGTGCAGCGCGCCGCCGTTGTGGTTGGTGGCGCTGGACAGCGCGGGCAGATCGACCAGGATGGCCTCGGCGCCGGTGGCGACGTCACCGTTCGCAACGAACCGGCTGATGCGGTTGTGCGTGCCGCCGCTCGCAGTGGTGTGGTACACGTAGACCCAGCCGTTGCTCGCAAACGACGGGTGCAGCGCGACACCGAGCAGGCCGCGCTCGCCCACGGAATCAACCGTCAACTGCACGAACGGCGTTGCCAGCAGGGTGGCGTTCTTGACCACCCGCAGGCTGCCGCCCTGCTCGGCGACGAACAGCCGGCCATCGGGCGCCTGCGCGAACGCGACGGCGCTGGCCAGGCCGGTGACGTGCGTTTCGTTCTTGCTGAACCCGAGCGGCACACTGCGGCTGCCGCCGAAGCGAACGGTGGCCGTGGCCCATGCCGACCGGTTGCCGGCGGCGTCGCGCGAGCGCACCTGCAGCACATGCTGGCCCGCGGTGTGCGCGCTGGTGTCGAGGGCGGCCTGGTAAGGCGGTGCGGTGATTTCAGCACCGATCGGTGCGCCGTCGAGCTGGAATTCGACCCCGGCGACAGCGACGTTGTCCGTGGCGCTCGCCGTCAGGGTCACGATACCGGTCAGGCCGCTGGCCAGGTTGGCCGGCGCGGTGAGCGTGGCGGTGGGCGCGTTGGTGTCGGGCCCGCCGGAGGCCGCCACCGTGACCACGATCGATGCACTGGTGGTGGCCGCACCGGCGTTGTCGGTGGCGCGTGCCGTGATGTTGCGGGCGCCGGCAGTGGCGGGCGTCCAGGCCAGGGTATAGGGACTGCTCGCATCGCTGCCTAGCAGCGTGCTGCCGTCGAAGAATTCGACCCGCGTGACGGTGCCGTCGGGGTCGACGGCCAGCGCGCTCAGGGTCACGGCCAAGCCGACGTTTGCGCTGCTGGGTGCCGAAACGCTCACGCTCGGAACCTGGTTGGTCACCGGCCCGAGGTCGGTGAACGTGGCGGTGTACGTCGTCGCCGCGGCCGGGGTTGCGATCGTGTGGCTGGCGGCCATGCCGTCGCTCCACGACGCAAATTGGTAGCGCCGGCCGTTCAAGGTCTGGTCGGCCGCGGCCAGGTCGCGTTCAATGCCGACCACGCCGGTCACGCTGTGCGGCGCGGTGACGGGTTGGCCGTCCAGGCTCAGCTGCAGCCCGGCGGGCGACGTGGTGAGCGTGATCTGCGCCTTGCGCGGCAGCACGTCGCGCGTCAAGTCGGTGGTCCGGCCTGCACCATCGGTGGCGCGCAGGTGGAATCGGTACCAGATGTTGTCCGAAGTCTCGCCGCGCACTGGAATGTTCACCGTGCCCGCGCCGCCCGGTGTGGGCAATTGCAGCGGATGGGTGTGACTGTCGTGGTGCAGGTCGACCCACCAGCTCAGACCACTCACGGGCAGGCTGGCGCCCGAGTTGTCGTTGGCGGAGGCCGAGAAGACGATCGCGTCGCCCGCGCCGAAAGTCAGCCCTTCTGCCGGGCTGCTGATGGCGGCGACCGGCGCGTCGTTCGCGTCGTTCGAGCCGCCGCAGGACGCGAGCATCACCACGGCGAACATTGCCAGCGCGGCGCAAACCCCGGTTCTTGTCATCCCTGTCCCTTTCAACCGGCCCGGCGGGCCAGCACCTGCCTTGGCTCGACAGCGCATGCGAGCATAGAGCCACGCGCTGCGGCGCGGAGCCTTGCGGATGTTTCGTTGCCGGGCGAGATTGTTTCGGCTTGTATGGGGTTGCTCAGGTCGGCACCTCGGTCGGCAATGCCAGGTTGCATGAACTGGCCCCCCCCGCTGCGCGCCGGGAAGTCGCGTGGGCGGCGTTGGTGCAGAAGCTGGCCGTGATACCGGCAGTTCGCCGCAGGGCGTAAGCTCCGCACCGTACCGCGTCCACCCTGAGGAGATCTGCGATGCACGACAAGACCGCCCCCCTGTCCGCCGCCGAACAAGCGCTGCGCGACGCAGCGTTCGAATACCACCGCACGCCCACGCGCGGCAAGATCTCGATCACGCCAACCAAGCCGCTGTCCAATCAGCGCGACCTGTCGCTCGCCTATTCGCCGGGCGTGGCGTACCCGTGCCTGGCGATCGAGGCCGATCCGGCGCTGGCCGCCGAGTACACCTCGCGTGGCAACCTGGTCGGCGTGGTGACCAATGGCACCGCCGTGCTCGGCCTGGGCGACATCGGCCCGCTTGCCGCCAAGCCGGTGATGGAAGGCAAGGGCTGCCTGTTCAAGAAATTTGCCGGCATCGACGTGTTCGACATCGAACTGGCCGAGAAAGACCCCGACAAGCTGGTCGAGATCATCGCCGCGCTCGAGCCGACGCTGGGCGGCGTGAACCTCGAGGACATCAAGGCGCCCGAATGCTTCTACATCGAGCGCGCACTGAAGGCGCGCATGAAGATTCCGGTGTTCCACGACGACCAGCACGGCACCGCGATCATCTCGAGCGCCGCGCTGCTCAACGGCCTCGAACTGGTCGGCAAGGACATCGCGAAGGTCAAGCTGGTGGCGTCCGGCGCGGGGGCTGCGGCGATTGCGTGCCTGGACATCATGGTCGGCCTGGGCGTCAGGCGCGCCAACATCTTCGCCGTCGATTCGAAAGGCGTGATCCAGCACGAACGCAGCGACGCCCGCGGCGGCAAACTCGACGAGAGCAAACAGGCCTACTGTCAGAAGACGGCTGCACGCACGCTCGCCGATGTGGTGAAGGGCGCCGACGTGTTCCTCGGCTGTTCGACCGCCGGCGTGCTCACCGCCGAGATGGTGGCGACGATGGCCGACAGGCCGATCATCCTCGCGCTGGCCAACCCGGAGCCCGAGATCCGCCCCGAACTCGCGTTGCAGGCCCGGCCCGACTGCATCATCGCCACCGGCCGTTCGGACTATCCGAACCAGGTCAACAACGTGCTGTGTTTCCCCTACATCTTCCGCGGTGCGCTCGACTGCGGCGCGACGCGCATCACCGAGGAGATGAAGCTCGCCTGCGTGCGCGAAATCGCTGCGCTGGCGAAGGCCGAGGTGAGTGCCGAGGTGGCCGCGGCGTACCAGGGCCGCGAACTGAAGTTCGGTGCGGGCTATCTCATTCCGACGCCGTTCGACCCGCGCCTGATCCTGCGCATTGCACCGGCGGTGGCGAAGGCCGCCGCCGAATCGGGCGTCGCGTTGCGGCCGATCGCCGACCTCGAGGCGTACCGCCAGTCGTTGACGCGCTTCGTGTACCAGACCGGCATGTTCATGCGCCCGGTGTTCAGCGCGGCGCGCGCCGCGCCGAAACGCATCGCCTACGCCGAGGGCGAAGACGAACGCGTGTTGCGCGCGGTGCAGGTGGCCCTCGACGAAAAGATGGTCAAGCCCATCCTGATCGGGCGCCCGCACGTGATCGCCTCGCGCATCGAGCGTTCGGGCTTGCGGTTGCAGGCCGGGCGCGACTTCGAAGTCGTGAATCCCGAGGACGACGCGCGCTTCCGCCGCTACTGGGAGAGCTACCACCAGATCAACGCACGGGACGGCGTGACGCCCGAGATGGCGAAAGCCGCAGTGCGCCGATCGAGCACGACGATCGCTGCGCTGATGGTGCAGCTCGGCGACGCCGACGGCATGCTGTGCGGGCTGGTGGGTCGGTTCGATGCCCACTTCGAGCACGTGAAGGAGGTGATCGGGCCGCGCCCGGGCGCGCGCGGCTGGGCCACGATGAACGCGCTGATGCTGCATGCGCACACGCTGTTCATCGCCGACACCTTCGTCAACGACGACCCGGACGCCGAGCAGCTTGCCGACATTGCCGTGATGGCGGTCGAAGCGGTTCAGCGTTTCGGCGTGCAGCCCCGGGTGGCGTTCGTCTCGCACTCGATGTTCGGCAGCAGCAAGCGGCCGAGCGCGCTGAAGATGCGCGCCGCGCGCAACCTGTTCGTTGGCCGCATGCCCGATGTCTCCGCCGACGGCGAGATGCACGGCGATGCAGCGCTCGACGAAAACCTGCGCCAGGCCCTGCTTCCCGGCAGCACGCTGAGCGGCAGTGCCAACGTGCTGGTCCTGCCGAACCTGGATGCGGCGAACATCCTGTTCAATGTGCTGAAGGTCACCGGCGGTCACGGCGTGACGGTCGGGCCGATCCTGCTGGGCGGCAGCGCGTCGGCGCACATCCTCACGCCGTCCTCGACCGTGCGGCGCGTCGTCAACATGACCGCCCTGGCGGTGGCGCATGCGGGGGCCCTGACCAGCCGGTGACCGGCGCGTGCCCCGCTGGGCGGCGGTGGCGGTGTTGAGGCGGCGGCTCCTGGCAAGCGGGCGGGGGCCGGATGTCCCCTCAGGCTCGGCCGCGCTGCCAGAACCCGGTGTGCATCGCCGTGATCTCGGCCTCGACCTCCGACACGGGGCCCCACACCTGCACCGCCTTCTGTCCGCGCGCAAAGACCTCGCGGCAGGGCAGGTCCAGGGTCGGGTTCTCAACGTGGTTGCCGGTCAGCGCCAGCAGGCTGCGCTCGTCCATGCCGTAAACCAGCCGGCCGATGTTCGCCCAGTACATCGTTGCGGCGCACATGCAGCACGGCTCGACGGTGGTGTAGAGCGTGCAGCCCCACAGATAGTCCGGTGCGTAGCGCTGCGCCGCCTCGCGCGCGAGCACCGCCTCCGCATGGTTCACGCTGTCGACATTGCCTTGCTCGATCAACACAGTCTCGTGATCGGGCGCGACCAGCACCGCGCCGAACGGGTGGTGGCCTGCGTCCAATGCGCGCTGCGCCACCGAATTGGCGGTGCGAAGGTGGCGCTGCCGTTGCGAGGCTGAGGGTGCGACCGGCACCGCCGGCGACGGGCGTTCACTCATTGTGCGACCCGCGGTGCGCCCAGCCGGTGGTGCGCTTTTCGACCAGTGAGAACATCTCGTACATCAGGTAGGCCATCACGCCGATCACGATCAGGCCAGCGAACGCGAGCGGCATGCGCTGTTGCGAACCTGCGCTTTGCATCAGGTAGCCGATGCCCGAGTCGCCCGCCGTCATCTCGGCCAGCACGGTGCCGACGAAGGCGAGCGTGATCGCGACCTTCAGCGACGCGTAGAAGTAGGGCATCGAGCGCGGCAGGCCGACCTTGGTGAGCACGTCCCAGCGTTTCGCGCCCAGCACGCGCAGCACGTCTTCGAGTTCGGGCTCGAGCGTGGCCAGGCCGGTGGCGATGTTGACCGTGATCGGAAAGAAAGAGATCAGGAAGGCCGTCAGGATGCCTGGCCCGATGCCGATGCCGAACCAGACGATCAGGATCGGCACGATGGCCGCCTTGGGCACCGCATTGAAGGCAACCAGCAGCGGATAGACGGCGGCATAGGCGAGCCGCGAACTGCCCACCAGGAAGCCGAGCAGCACGCCGACGACGATGGAAATGCCGAAGCCGATCATGGTGACCCAGAACGTCTTCCACGCCGCCTGGGCAATCGGCCCGGCGAATTCGAACAGGGCCTGGCCGATCATCAGCGGCGTGGGAAAGATGTAGTCGGGAATCTTCAGGCCCGCACAGACGAGCTGCCACAGCAGCAGGATCGCCACCAGGGTCACCACCGGTGCCCAGCCCTCGATGGCCCGGCGCGTCATGGCGCAGCCCCGGCCTGGGCTGGTGCGGGCGCGCGCATCGCGCCGATGTGGCCGCGCAATTCGTGCACGATGTCGGTGAACCGGCTCGTGTAGGTGATTTCGAGTTCGCGTGGACGCGGCAGATCGATCTCGCGGCGAACCACCATGCGGCCCGGGCCTTTGCTCATCACGTAAACCGTGTCGGCGAGAAACACCGATTCGCGCAGGTCGTGCGTGACGAGGATGACGTTGAAGCGCTGCGCCTGCCACAGGTCGCGCAGCGTGCACCACAGTTCTTCGCGCGTGAACGCGTCGAGCGCGCCGAACGGCTCGTCGAGCAGCAGCATCTTGGGCTCGTGGATCAGCGCGCGGCAGATCGACGCGCGCTGCTGCATGCCGCCGGAAAGCTGCCAGGGGAACTTGTCTTCATAGCCGCCCAGCCCGACGGTGCGCAGCAGCTGGCTTGCGCGTGCGCGGTATTCGTCGCGGCGCGCCTTGAATTGCGAGCGGTGCGGCTCGACGATTTCGAGCGGCAGCAACACGTTGTCGACCGTGCTGCGCCACGGCAACAAGGACGGCGCCTGGAATGCCATGCCGCTGATCTTGAGCGGCCCGGTGACGACGGCGCCATCGATGCGTATGGCGCCGCGGCTGGGCATCTTCAGGCCGGTCGTGAGCTTCATGAAGGTCGACTTGCCGCAGCCCGACGGGCCGACGATGGCGATGAATTCGCCCCTGTCGACCTGCAGCGAAATGTCCTCGACGGCGAACTGCTCCTTGGCGAGCAGTTCCTCGTTGTAGGCAAGCCAGACGTTGCGGAAATCGACGAACGGTGCCGGTGGGTGGGGCGACGAGGCCATGCCGCCAGCCTACTTCTTCACGGCCTTGAAGATGTCTCGATCTGCGACGCTGGGCAGGAAGCCGCCGTTCCAAACCGCCTCGGCTTTGACGCGCTCCTTGGTCGCGAAGGCGTCCGACACCTGGCTGGCCATCAGCGTCAGGCGTGGCGCCAGGGCGTTGCCGAAGCCTTCCGCCTTGGCGTCGGCGGTGAGCACGGTGGCGTCGAGCGCGAGTTTGAGGCGACGCAATTCCAACTCTTCGTTGATGATGCCGTCACGCGCCTTCACGGTCGCAATGCTCGCCTTCGGGTCGGCGATCACGTCTTTCATGCCCTTGCTGAACGCGCGCAGGAACGCCTTCACTGCGTCGGGGTTCTTCCTGAGGAATTCCTCGCCGACGATCACGACGTTGCCGTACAGCTTCACGCCGTGCGCCGGGTAGGGCAGCACCACCACATCTTCGGTCTTGACACCGCGCGCTTCGAGATTGAGCAGCGAGGTGAACGAAAAGCCGGTGATCGCGTCCACATCACCGCGCACGAGCATGGTTTCGCGCAGCGGCGGGTCCATCGCGGTCCAGGCTACGTTCGTCACGTTGTTGGCCTTGGCGAAGATCGGCCAGGCCTTGCGGCCGGCGTCGAACACCGGCGCGCCGAGTTTTTTACCGTTCAGGTCGGCGGGTGTCTTGATGCCCGACTTCTTCAGCGCCAGCACCGCCGCCGGCGTGTTGTTGTAGACCATCATGACCGCGACCGGCTTGTTGGTGGCGGCCGGGTTGTTGGCGTGGAATTCCATCAGCGCCGCCAGATCGGCGAAGCCCATGTCGTACGAACCCGAGGCGACGCGCGTGACGGCGCCGCCCGAGCCGTTGCCGGCGTCGACCGTGACGTTGAGCTTTTCGTTTTTGAAATAGCCCTTGGCGACCGGCACCAGGAACAGGGCGGCCGGGCCTTCGAAGCGCCAGTCGAGCTGGAACTTGATGGGGGTTTCCTGCGCCTGGGCGGGCAGGGTGGTGAGCGCGAAGCCCGCGGCCACGGTGGCCAGCAGCGCGCGGCGCGAGGGGAATGTGAAGTGGTTCAAGAGATCTCCAGCGAGGTAGGTAGATGGCGATGAGGGCACAGAAGCAAATTCTGTGCGCAGGGCTCGGAGCCCGCCACCGAAGGAACCCGCACCGGGCGGCGCCCGCTGCCTGTTACCCGAGCAGGTCGAACAGCGTGCGCGCGACCACCTTGGTGGCGCCGCGCAGGTCGGCCAGCACCAGGTGTTCGTCGGCACGTTTGGCGTTCGACTCGAACACGGTGCGCGGCCCGGCGCCGTAGATCGCGGCCGGCACGCCGGCTTCGCCGTACAGGCGCACGTCGGTGTAGAGCGGCGTGCCGGACGTGGGAATCGGCTCGCCGAACACCGCTTCGCCGTGTTTTTGCAGCGCCTTGACCAGCGGCTCGTTGCCGGCCAACGGCTTCAGCGCGTTCGCGAGCAGCAGGCGCTTGATGTCGACCGTGATGCCGGGGCAGCTTGCTGCGGCCTGCGTGATCACGCTGCGGATCGCCGCTTCGACTTCTGCCGGGTTCTCTTCCGGGATCATGCGCCGGTCGAGCCGCAGCGTGACCTTGCCGGGCACGACGTTGGAGTTGGTGCCACCTTCAATGCGGCCGACGTTGACGTAAGGGTGCGTGATGCCCGCGACCTTGGACGTGACCTGTTTGTACAGCGTGTTCTGGTGGTACAGCGCGTTCAGCACTGCGACCGCGCCTTGCAAGGCATCGACACCGGTGTCGGGAATGGCGGCGTGGGCTTGTCTGCCGTGCACCGTCACTTCCATCTGCAGGCAGCCGTTATGCGCGGTGACGACCTGGTAGCTGAAGCCGGCGGCCAGCAGCAGGTCGGGCTTCGTCAGATTGTTCTTCAGCAGCCAGCCGGGGCCGAGTTCGCCGCCGAATTCTTCGTCGTAGGTGAAGTGCAGTTCGACCCCGCCTTTGAGCGGCGCCCGCAGCGATTCGAGCGCGCGCACGGCGAAGGTGTAGGTCGCGAAGTCGCTCTTGCTGACGGCGGACGCGCGGCCGTAGAGCCGGCCGTCCTCGACCTCGCCGCTATAGGGGCCGTGGGTCCAGCCCTCACCCGGCGGCAC
>JANNKS010000360.1:0-7810 GCA_031396425.1 Rhizobacter sp.
GCCACGCCGCGCCAGTTCATCAACAAAGGCCTGCCACACCGGGCCCTGGCCGTCGGAGACATCGGGGCCGAGCACGCCGACGCGGTGCACCTTTGCCGGAGTCTGCGCCAGCGCCTGTGACAGCGGCCAAAGCAGCGGCCAAACCAGCGGCAGTGCCGCTGCGCCGACCAGGCCACGGCGGTGTGCCATCACTGCACGAGCTCGTCGGCGCGCAACAGCACCGCCTGCGGCACCGTCAGGCCCAGCTGCCGCGCCGTGGCCAGGTTGATCACCAGACGCAAATCGCGCGGCTGCTCCATCGCCATCTCGGCGGGTTTGCCACCCTTGAGGATGCGCCCGGTGTACTGGCCTGCGCGACGAAAGAGGTCGATGAAATCGGGACCGTAGCTCATCAGTCCGCCTGCGCGAGCAGCGTGTTCGATTTCGAACATCGACGGCAATCCGTGGCGCAGCGCCGCCTCTGCATACTCCTTCTCCAGGTTGTTGCGCGTCGACAGCAGCGTGCTGATGACGGCCTGCACCTTGGCGTCGGCGAGTTTGCGAAAGCCCGCGTCGAGCTTGTCGGGCCGGTCGATGTTCACCGTCACCAGCGTCAGTCCGAGCTTGCGGGCGGCGCGCTCGGCGTGTTCGATCTCCTGCTTGCAGGCGTTGTGGATACCCTCGTCCAGCACCACTCCAACGCGCTTCAGGCCCGGCACCATCTCCATCAACAATTGCAGCCGCTTGGCCGTGAGTTCGTCGTTCAGCGTCGTCACGCCGGTCACGCGCGTGCCGGGGCGGGCGAGCGATTTGACGAAATCAAGCTCCACCGGGTCGAGAATGGTCGCGACAACGATGGGCGTCGTCTTCGCCGCGTACCAGGCGGCGCTCGCCATCGGCGTCGCCGGAGCGAAGAAGACGTCGACCTTTTTTTCCGCGAGTTCGCGCGCCAGCGGCTTGAATCGCTCTGCGTCGTTCGACGCCGAACGCAGCAACAGCTCGAGGTTCTTGCCCTGCACGAATCCTTCGTCACGCAGGCCGTCGACATAGCCCTTGAGCGTGAGGTCGTAGTACGAGCCGGTGTCCTGCCAGCTCATGTAGCCCACGCGCGCCATGCGCTCCTGGGCGGCGGCGCTGCCACACAGTGCGAGCAGCAGTGCAATCGAGGTGAAGACCTTCATCAGCGACCTCCGTGACAGTTTGACGGCCGCGCCGAGGTGGGCGAACGAACTTCCTGTGGCGCGATTCGATTGAACGCCGGCCCCCTCCCCCTGTCAAGGGTGCGCTTCGCGGGTGCGCTTCGCAGATGCGCGCTTCGCAGATCAGGGTCGACCGGCGTCCGCACGGCGCGCCGGAAGCGCTTGAGCCCGCCCTGGCCGACCAAAGCGTGCATCGGGCGTACAGTCGCACCGCGCCGGCATGCCTCGTCAGACAGCGCCGCACAGGACCAGGCCCCAGGCGCAACGCCTGACCCAGCGTCAATTGAATGCTCGTTCATGAAACTCGACCAACCCGGCCCATTCGGCTTTGCCGTGTCGCACGACGGCCCGATACCCTACCTGCAGCGGGTGCGCAGCTACTACCAGGCACTGGGCTATGGCACTCCCTACGAATGGGCGCACTACGCCGAGGTGCCGTTCCTGGCACCGAGCAAGCCGCTCGCCGCAAGCCGCGTCGCCCTCATCACGACGGCCGCGCCGCGCTGGGCGGGCCAGGGCGAACAGGGGCCGGGTGCGCCCTACAACGCAAACGCGAAGTTCTTTGCGGTCTACTCGGTCGACACCGACCTTGACCACACGATGGGCATTTCGCATGTCGCGATCGACCGCCAGCACACCACGGCTGAGGACCAGGGCAGCTTCTTCCCGCTCGTCGAATTGCGTCGCGCCGCCGCAGCGGGCCGCATCGGCGCGCTGGCCCTGCGCCTGCACGGTCTGCCGACCAACCGCAGCCAACGCGTCACGCTCGAAATCGACTGCCCTGAGCTGCTCGCGCGTTGCCAGGCCGATGCGGTGGACGCGGCCGTCCTGGTCGCCAACTGCCCGGTGTGCCACCAAAGCGTCAGCCTGGCCGCGCGCTTGCTGGAGCAGCACGGCATCGCCACCGTGGTGTTGGGCTGCGCGAAAGACATCGTCGAGCACGTCGGCGTGCCGCGGCTTCTGTTCTCCGACTTTCCCCTCGGCAACGCTGCCGGTCGGCCGAACGACCCCGCCTCACAGGCGTTCACGCTCGAACTCGCGCTGCGCCTGCTGGAGGCCGCACCCGCGCCGCGCACAACCGTGCAGTCGCCGTTGAAGTGGAGTTCGAACCCGGACTGGAAACTCGACTACTGCAACATCGAACGCCTGAGCACGGCCGACATCGAGCGAAGGCGCGCCGAATTCGATCAGGCCAAGGCGCAGACCCAGCAGTTGCGAGCCAAGGGTGCCTAGTCGAAGCGAGCGCCGCCGCCGCCCCATGGCGCAAGGCCTTCGTCACTTCAGATGCGCCGCGCCATCCCGGCCCAATAGGGGTCACGCAGTTTGCGCTTGAAGATCTTGCCGGTGTCTTCGCGCGGCAGTTGGGCGTGGAACGCGACCACCCGCGGCACCTTGTAGTCAGCCAGGCGGGTTTTCAGGAACGCACGCACATCGTCGGCGTTCAACGCAGCGCCCTCCACCGTCTGCACGGCGGCGGCGAGCGCCTCGCCGAATTCGGCGTCGGGCACGCCGAACACCGCGCAGTCGGCCACGCCGGGCATCATCTGCAGCGCCGCCTCGATTTCAGCGGGGTAGATGTTCACGCCGCCCGAGATCACCATGTCGGCCGAGCGGTCGACGATGAAAAGGTACCCGTCTTCGTCGAGGTAGCCGATGTCGCCCAGCGTCTTCAGCCCGTTGCGCTCGATGCGCTTTCGCGCCGCGTCGTTGCCGATATACGTGAACTCGGGGAACGCAGGCTGGTGCACGTAGATCAGGCCCGCCTGGCCTTGCGGCAGCGCCTCGCCTTCGTCATTCAGGATCGCCACCGTCACGCCCGGCAGCGGGCGGCCCGCAGACCCGGGCTTGCGCAGCGCCTCCACGCTGTCCAGGCGCGTCATGTAGCCGAGCTCGCTCGCACCATAGGCTTCGTGAATCACCGGGCCCCACCAGTCGATCATCGCGCGCTTGATGTCGGGCGCGCACGGCGAACCGGTGGACGCGACGAAACGCATCGAACCCAGGTCGTAGCGCCGCTTCACGCTGTCGGGCAGCGCCAGCAGCCGCACGTACATCGTGGGCACCAGGTAGGCGTGGGTGAGGCGCTGCGCTTCGATCAGCTGCAGCGTGCGCTCGGCGTCGAAGCGCTCTTCGATGAACAGCTCGGCGCTCATCTGGGCTGCGCCGATGCAATACGAATTAGGTGCGCTGTGGTACATGGGCGCGCTCACCAGCGCGCGCATGCCGGGCTCGAAGCCGAGCACATGCCTGAGCACCTCCAGGCCGCGTTCGGCAAGCTCGGCGCTGGCGGCGGCGCGTTTGATGCCCTTGGGCCGGCCGGTCGTGCCCGAGGTGTAGAACATCGCACCGCGCGGTGCGCAGGGCTCGGCCGCCAGTGGCGCCGCCGCGTCACGCACGGTTTCCCAGTGGCCTTCCGGCCCGTCCCCCGAGGTTCGCTCACCGTCGCGTTGGGCAACAAAGGTCGTCCCACGCTGGAACGCCAGGCCGCCCAGGCCGGCGAGCAATTCGCGCTCGGCAATGAATACCTTGGCGCCGCTGTCGGAAAGGATGTAGTTCACTTCGTCGGTCTTGAAATGCCAATTGATCGGGCACCACAGCGCGCCGAGCCAGCGCGCGGCCAGCATCACTTCCAGGGCCAGCGGCCCGTTGCGCAACATCAGCGCGACGCAGTCGCCCTCGCCCACGCCGGCCGCACGCAGCGCGCTCGCGGACCGCAGGGTTCTGGCGTGGAAAACGTCGGCTTCGATGGTCCGGCCTTGAAAATGCAGCGTCGGGGTCATGGGGTCGGTTCGGGTTCGGGTTCGGATTCGGATTCGGATTCGCCAGCGCTGATGTTGCCTGCAACGCCGATCGATCACAAGGCCGGAAACGACAGGCCGGAAATGTCAAGCCGGAAGTCATCCCTGGGCACATTGACAATATGTTGTCATCTCGTCATGATGTTGTCCCATGACGCGATCGGCAGCACCCGCCCACACCCCGCAAGGCGCCCGCTTGACCGAGCTGATCCTCGACGTGTTCAAGCTGAACGGGCGTCTGCTGGCGGCCGGGGACCAACTGGTGGCCGGCCTGGGCCTGACCAGCGCGCGCTGGCAGGTTCTGGGTGCACTGGCATTCAGCGGTGCGGCTCAACCCGTGGCCCACATCGCGCGCAGCATGGGCCTGACGCGCCAGGCCGTGCAGCGCGTCGTGAACGAACTCGAAGCCGAGGGCTTTCTGACCTTCGCTCCCAACCCGCACCATCAGCGCGCCAAGCTGGTCGCGCTCAGCAAGTCGGGCGCCAAGGCCTTCCAGGCTGCCTCGGAGCGCCAGGCACCTTGGGCCAATCGACTGGCCCGACGCATCCCGGCACGTGACCTGCGAACCGCGCTGGGCGTCGTCCGCGAAGTCACCCTGAGGCTGGAGAACACGGCACGCGACCCACGATCCGAGGAATTCGAATGATCACGAGAATTCACGCGGCGGCCGGTGTCATCGGCTTCCTGACCATCCTGACGTTCTGGACGTCGACCGTCGCGTCGGAATTGTTCGCCAGCCACGCGACCATTGCCGCCGTCAAGCACGCCGTGTTGTGGGGCATGCTGCTGCTGGTGCCGGCCATGGCGGCCGCGGGCGCCACCGGCTTCCAGTTGCTGGGTGGTCGCACCGATGCAACGGCGTTGGCGAAGAAGCACCGCATGTTGGTGATCGGGCCGAACGGTCTTCTGGTGCTGATTCCCTGCGCGTTCTACCTCGCATCATCGGCGGCCAAGGGGCAGTTCGGCGCCACCTTCTACACCGTGCAGGCGGTCGAACTGCTGGCCGGCCTGCTCAACCTGACGTTGATGGGCCTGAACATCCGCGACGGACTGCGCCTGACCGGGCGCATCGCGCCGGCCGGCGCGCCGACACGCCTGCATCGGCCGACGATTGCGCCGGGCGAGAACGGGCCGCTGCTCGTCAGCGCACTGGATCGGCTGCTGTGGTCGGATGGCGGCGCCGTGGCCACCCGGCCGATGCTGGCCTTGTGCCGCTGCGGCGCATCGAAGAACAAACCGTTTTGCGACGGCAGCCACAGCGCGAAGGGATTCACCAGCGCCATCTGGCCCGATCGAACCCCGGACGGCGTGACCGAGTATCGCGGCGCCCAGATCACGGTGCTGTTCAACCGCCTGGTCTGTTCGGCGTCGGAGCGATGCGCAGGCCGTTTGCCCGAGGTGTTCCGCAAGGGCGAAAAGCCCTGGATCACCCCCGATCGCGCCGATGCGCAGCGCATCATCGAGACGGTCCGGCAATGCCCTTCGGGTGCGCTGCGCCACACCATCGCCGGGCACGTCGGTACCGCACCTCGGCGCGCTGCGGCGATCCGCATCGTGCGCGACGGCCCGTATGAGGTCGAAGGCGACATCGCGCTCAGTGCGGTGGCATGGTGCGAGGGCGCGTCGCAAGATCACTATGCGCTGTGCCGTTGCGGCGAGTCGAAGAACAAGCCCTTCTGCGATGGCGCTCACCACAGGGCAGGTTTCCGGGGCTAGGCATTCGCCCTGCCCACACGATGCGTGCGCGCCGTCGGCGCGTTTTTCTGTTCACCACCCGAAGGAGCAACATCATGGTCAAATTTGCCGAAATGGACGCCAAGGTCACGCTGTTCGAGCAACTGGAAGAGCCGGGGGGTCCGGTGGTGCTGATCAACAAGTTCAACGTCGACCCGGGCGACGTCGATCAGCTCATCAAGGCCTGGGCCGCCGATGCGGCCGTGATGCAGCGCCTGCCCGGCTACATCTCGACGCAGCTGCATCGCGGCATCGGCGGCAGTTGCGTGTTTCTCAACTACGCCGTCTGGGAATCGGCCCGGCACTTCAAGCAGGCGTTCAACAATCCGGAATTTCAGAGCCAGCTGGCGAACTACCCGTCCAGCGCGGTGGCCTCGCCGCATCTGTTTCGTAAAGTTGCGGTGCCGGGCGTCTGCGTCGACTGAGTGCCAGCGCGGGCCGTTGCCCAGGCCCATCTGCAGGAGGTTGTGATTCATGCATGTCAGCGATCTTCCCGTCGAGCGGCTTCGCTGGTTCCTGCGCCCGCTGTTCTGGTTGCAGCACCGGCGTTACGGCCAGCACCTTGCACCGGCCAAGGTCTGGGCGCGTGTGCCGGCGCTGTATGGGGCCTTGACGGGTTTCTATGCAGCGATCGAGCGACGCGGCTCGCCGATCGACGCTGCGCTGCGCTCCCTGGTGCAGACGCGTGTGTCGCAGATCAATCATTGCGAGTTCTGCATCGACCTGAATGCCTCGATCAGCGCACAGCGCAGCGGCTCGCTCGACAAGGCCCTGGCGGTGGACCGCTGGCGCGACAGCGACGCGTTCGACCCGCGCGAGCGCCTGGCGCTGGAGTACGCGGAGGCGATCACGCGAACCGACGGCCAGGTCACCGACGTGCTGATCGCTGCACTGCGCCAGCACTTCGACGAAGCGGCGCTGATCGAACTCACCGCGCTGGTCGCGTTCCAGAATCTGTCCAGCAAGTTCAACGCGGCGCTCGACATTCCCGCACAGGGTTTTTGCCGGATCGCGCCGCGATGATCACAGCAAACTTCCAGCGCGCTGCCCGCGTGTCCTGCGGCAAGCCGTCGTTCTGGGCCCGGCGCCGCCACGAGGAGATGAGATGAATCAGCCCGACGCGATCCAGATCCGCCACCTGACGGCCCTCGATGCATCGCACATCACGGCCCTGGCCGACCTGCTGGTCGACTGCGTGGATGGCGGTGCGTCGGTGAGCTTCATGCACCCCTTGTCGCAAGCGAAGGCGCTCGCGTTCTGGCACAAGGTCGCCGCCGGCGTGGCCGCGGCCGAACGCGCTTTGCTGGTTGCGCAGGACCGCAGCGGCATCGTCGGCACGGTGCAACTCGTGTTAGACCAGCCCGAGAACCAGCCGCACCGCGCCGACCTGAGCAAGCTGCTGGTGCACCGGCGCGCCCGCCGTGCCGGGGTGGGCGAAGCACTGATGCGCGCAGTCGAGCCTTTGGCCAGGCAACACGGCAAGAGCCTGCTGGTGCTCGACACCGCATCGAGCGACGCCGAACGGTTGTACGAACGCCTGAAGTGGCAGCGCGTCGGGGCGATTCCGGGCTATGCGCTGAAGGCGCACGGCGGGCTGGAAGCCACCGTGCTCTTCTACAAGGTGCTTTGAGCTTCGAGTTGTGACCGGGTTGTCCCGCCAGCTCCGCGACCCGAACACGATTGCCGTGGGATCTTATCCGCGCCAGTCTTCAATCTTCAGTCGCCGCCCAGGACGGTTCTGGCAACAAGCCCGGCGAGCTCGTCCTTGATCTTCGTCCCGTTTGTCGGGGCCGGTTCCCGTGACCATGATGAAGCATGCACTGGGCCGAGTACCCCTATGAGCATCTCGCTGTGGTCTAGGCTTGCGGCACATGGATGTAAACTGGGCCCGTCATAAACGACACGCCAGGTCGCAGGGTCTCACCTTCGCTCTCAAGGGCCCGCCAGCACCTTCTACGCTGCCGCCAGATGACCAACAGCCCGCCCCTGGTGCAAACCTCGGGCGGGCTGCTCGTTTTTCGGGGCCATGCATGTGAATTCGTTGCTCACTTCCGGGCGCTTGGTCACAGCGCCGCACGCAGGTTCACGGCTCCGAGGCCG
>JANNKS010000389.1:0-13500 GCA_031396425.1 Rhizobacter sp.
GTGCCTTCGGCAATCTGCTTGCCGTAGTCGAGCACCGTGACCCGGTCGCACAGGCCCATCACCAGCTTCACATCGTGTTCGATCAGCAGAATCGTGCTGCCGTCCTTGCGGATGCGGTCGATCAGCTCGCGCAGCACCACCTTTTCGGTCGCGTTCATCCCGGCGGCGGGCTCGTCGAGCGCGATCAGCTTCGGGTCGGTCGCCAGCGCGCGCGCGATCTCGAGGCGCCGCTGGTCACCGTAGCTCAGCGTGCGCGCCTTGTATTCAGTGAACTTGCCGATCCCGACGTAGTCGAGCAACTCCTGTGCGCGCTTGGCAATCTGGGCCTCTTCGGCGTTGAATCCGGGGGTGCGAAACACCGCCCCGATCAGGCCCGACTTGGTGCGGATGTGGCGCCCGACCATCACGTTCTCGAGCGCCGTCATCTCCTGGAACAAGCGGATGTTCTGGAAGGTGCGCGCAATGCCCGCCTTCGCGACCTCATGAACCGCAGTCGGCTTGTAGGGCACGCCGCCCAGTTCGAACGTGCCCGAGTCAGGCGTGTACAAGCCGGTGAGCACGTTGAAGAAAGTCGTCTTGCCCGCGCCGTTCGGGCCGATCAGGCCATACACCTGGCCCTTGTCGATCGTGATGCCGACATCCGACAGTGCCTGCAAGCCGCCGAAGCGCTTCGACACCGACCCGACCTTGAGAATGCATTCAGCCATGGTGGGTGCTCCTTAGCGGGCGCCGGCGGCTTTGGGTGCCGGTGCCGGCGTGGGCGCGGGTGCGGCCTTGCCGTGCTCGGGCGAAGGCCACAGACCGCGCGGACGCGACAGCATGATGCCGATCATCGCCAATGCAATCAGCAACTGGCGCAGGATCGACGCGTCGAGCCGACCATCCGTCATCGCCTGAAGCGGCCCGGCCACATAGCGCAGCACCTCAGGCAGCGCGGCCAGCAACAGCGCACCGACGATCACGCCGGGCAGGTGGCCGATGCCGCCGAGCACCACCATCGCGACGATCATCACCGACTCCGCGAGTGAAAAGGCTTCCGGCGTGATGAAGGCCTGGTAGGTCGAGAACATGACGCCCGCCACGCCGCCGAACGAAGCGCCCATGCCGAACGCGAGCAGCTTCATGTTGCGGGTGTTGATGCCCATCGCCTTGGCGGCGATTTCGTCTTCCCGAATCGCCATCCACGCGCGGCCGATGCGGCTGCGTTCGAGCCGGTAGCAGATCAGCAGACTGATCAGCACGAGGCCGAGGAACACATAGTAGAAATTGACGACATTGGGTACTTCGAGGCCGAACAGTTCATGTTTCTGGCCGAGGTCGAAGCCGAACAGTTTCATCGAATCGATCGGGCCGATGCCCTTCGGGCCATTCGTGATGTTCACCGGATGGTCCAGGTTGTTCAGGAACACCCGGATGATTTCCCCGAAGCCCAGCGTCACGATGGCCAGGTAGTCGCCGCGCAACCGCAAGGTCGGTGCGCCCAGAATCACCCCCGCCAGGCCGGCGACCGCTGCAGCGATGGGAATTGCGACCCACACCGAAATGTGCAGGCCGTCCGGGAACATCGCGGCAATCGCCGGGAAGTTTTCCGTCAGGTGGCCGCTGGCGAGCAGGCCGAACAGGTAGGCGCCGACCGCGTAGAACGCGACGTAGCCCAGGTCGAGCAGGCCGGCATAACCCACCACGATGTTCAGTCCGAGTGCCAGCAGGCAGTAAAGCAGCGCGATGTCGATGATGCGCACCCAGGCCGTGCCGAACTGCTGCGCGATCATCGGCAGGATCAGCAGGCCGACCGCGATCAGGCCGTACTTGACGAGTTTGTTGTCGATCATGGTGTGGGCTCCTCGAAGTCAGGCACGATCGGCGACACGTTCACCCAACAAGCCGGCGGGTCGAAGGGTCAGCACCAGAATCAACACGACGAACGCAAAGATGTCCTGGTAGTGGCTGCCCAGCACACCGCCGGTGATGGCACCGATGTAGCCGGCGCCCAAAGCCTCTATCAGGCCGAGCAGCACGCCCCCCACCATTGCACCGGGCAGGTTGCCGATGCCACCGAACACCGCTGCCGTGAAGGCCTTCAGGCCCGGCAGGAAGCCCATCGTGTGCGAAGCGGTGCCGTAGTTGGCCGCCCACCTCACCCCGGCGATCGCTGCCAGCGCCGCGCCGATCACGAAGGTCGCCGAAATCACCATGTCGGGCCGCACGCCCATCAGGCCCGCGACGCGAGGGTTTTCGGCGGTGGCGCGCATCGCGCGCCCCAGCTTGGTGTAGTTCACCAGGTACATCAGACCGGCAAGCGTCAGCGCGGTGATGACCAGGATCAGCACCTGCACGGTGTTGATGACGGCGCCGAAGACGTGGAACGGCTCCTGCGGCAGAAGGATCGGGTAGGACTTGATCGTTGGCTTCCACAGGATCATCGCCAGCGTTTGCAGCAGCAGGCTCATGCCCATCGCGGTGATCAACGGTGCCAGCCGCGGCGCGTTGCGCAACGGACGGTAGGCGACTTTTTCGATCGTGAAATTGAGCAGCGCGCAGACGATGATGGCCAGGATCAGCGAGATCAGCATCATCAGCCAGCCCGGCAAACCGGTGCCCGCCAGCAAGCTGACCGTGGTCCAGCTGACCAACGCACCCACCATCAGCACCTCGCCATGCGCGAAATTGATCAGGTTGATGATGCCGTACACCATCGTGTAGCCCAGCGCCACCAGGGCGTACATGCTGCCCAGCACCAGACCGTTGATGATCTGCTGGATGAAAGTGTCCATGCTCTGTCTCCTGGTCTGTCAGTCGGCCCGCCTTTGTCTGCAGGCGGCGGCCTCAGGGTCGTGAGCTCGTGCCCTCAACCAGCCGGCTCGTCATGTGTAGCAAGGCGCGTGCCCCGGGCACAAAGGCCGCCACGAGCGACAGGTTAACGCACCCCACCGGTGCCGTTTCTAGGGTTCTGCCCAGGGCCAGGAGACCGTCAATCTGGGGTATGGCAGGCGTGGCCAGCGCCGTTTCCGCGCCAACCGCTCAGCACCGCTTCTTCGCTGCCAGATTCTGGCGCCGCAGCTCGTCGAGCCTCTCGCCGATGCGGATTTCCAGGCCACGCGCAGCGGGCTCGTAAAAGCGCGGTGCCGCCATGTCCTGCGGCCAATACGATTCGCCGGCGGCGAACGCGTCGGGCTCGTCGTGCGCGTAGCGGTATTCGCGGCCGTAACCCAACCCCTTCATCAGCGATGTCGGCGCGTTGCGCAGATGCAGCGGCACCGCTCGGGTGCCGTCCTGGCGAACGAATGCGCGCGCCGCGTTGTAGGCCTTGTACACAGCGTTGCTCTTCGGCGCCACCGCCAGATAGACCACCGCCTGCGCCAGCGTCAGCTCGCCTTCAGGTGAGCCCATGCGCTCGTAGGTCTGGGCTGCATCGAGGGCAATCTGCAAGGCACGCGGGTCAGCCAGGCCGATGTCTTCGCTGGCCATGCGCACGATGCGCCGGGCTGCGTAGCGCGGATCGACGCCACCGTCGAACATGCGAACCAGCCAGTACAGCGCAGCGTCGGGGTCGCTGCCGCGCACTGCCTTGTGCAGCGCCGAAATGGTGTCGTAGAACTGTTCGCCGCCCTTGTCGTAGCGGCGCAGTTGTTCACCCAGCGACCGCTCCAGCAACGGCTCGTCGATCTCGCCGACCGCGCCGACCATCGCGACCAGATTCTCATACGCGTTCAGCAAACGCCGCGCATCGCCATCGGCATAGCCGACCAAACGCGTCTGCGCCGCAGCACTCAATGGCGGGGCCTGAAGCAAAGTGGCGCCTCGCCGAAGCAGCTCGCCCATGTCGTCCTCGTTCAGGCTTTGCAGCACGTGCACCGTGGCGCGCGACAGCAACGCGGAATTGACTTCGAACGAGGGGTTTTCGGTGGTGGCGCCGACGAAGATGAACAGGCCCGACTCGACATGCGGCAGGAACGCATCCTGCTGCGCCTTGTTGAAGCGGTGCACCTCGTCGACAAAGATCACCGTGCGCCGCCCCGACGCACGCGCCGCCTGAGCGCGTTCCACCGCTTCGCGAATGTCTTTCACGCCGCCCAGCACCGCCGGCACGGCGATGAACTGGGCGTTGAAGCCATCGGCCATCAAGCGCGCCAGCGTCGTCTTGCCCACGCCCGGCGGCCCCCACAGGATCATGGAATGCAGCCGGCCGGCCTCGAACGCAGCGCGCAAGGGTTTGCCCGCGCCGAGCAGATGCCGCTGGCCGATCACGTCATCCAGCGTCTTGGGGCGCAGCCGCTCCGCCAGCGGCGCACTGCCTTGCGCAGAATCGTCCAAGGGCAATTCTCGCGGCGTCATGGGGCGCGGTGGGTTGGCGCGACACCGAAGCGCCAACCCGCGGTGGCGCAACTGGGCAACCGGTGAATCACTGCTCGATCACATCGGCGCCGGGTGGCACGACGAACCGGAAACGATCCGCACTCAAGACCGGGTTGGCTTCGAACTGCGCGAACTGCAGCTTGGAGCGTTGCCCGAAGCTGTCGACGATCTCGATCGCCGCGAGCGTCTTGCCGCGAAACCCGACGCGCACCGACTGGAATGCACTTTCAGCAGCGCGCGGTGTGGCCAGCGCCCAGGTCAAGCCATCCTGATCGGCCAGCGCGGTGACTTCGAAATCCTTCTCCAGCGGCCCGCCCGCCAGCAGCGCGGCGGGCGTTCCACCCAGCGCCGCCGCCACCTTGCGTGAACTGACCTGGTTCAGGTCGGTGTCGAAGATCCAGACCTTCTGGCCGTCGGCGACGATGACTTGTTCAAACGGCTTGTTGTAGGCAAAGCGAAACCGGTTCGGCCGCGAGAACTCGAACCGGCCGCTCGACACCTTGGTGCGCAAACCGTCCGGTGAGGTGACGGCCTGCGTGAATCCCGCCTGGCCCGTTTTCACGTCGCGGACGAATTCCCTCAGCGTGTCGACGGCATTCGCGTTTGCCCCCAGCGCGAGTACCGCAAGCTGCACAAAGATCAGGAGGTTTTTCATTCGAGGCGGGCCGGCACGATGATGTCGCGATTGCCGTTGGTGGACATGCTGGATACGAGCCCGGATTTCTCCATTTGTTCCAGCAGCCTGGCGGCGCGGTTGTAGCCGATGCGCAGATGGCGCTGCACGAGAGAGATCGACGCGCGCCGGTGCTGCAGTACAACGGCCACCGCCTGGTCGTACATTGCGTCGCTTTCGCCGCCGGCGGCAGCATCGCCCCCGGGCAGGTCGCCCGCTTCGCCGTCGAGCGTGCCGCCTTCGAGAATGCCCTCGATGTAGTTCGGCTCGCCCTGGCTCTTGAGATATTTGACGACGCGGTGAACCTCGTCGTCGCTGACGAACGCGCCGTGCACGCGTATCGGCACGCCGGTGCCTGAGGGCAGGTAGAGCATGTCGCCCATGCCGAGCAGGGCCTCGGCGCCCATCTGGTCCAGGATGGTGCGGCTGTCGATCTTGCTGCTGACCTGGAAGCTCAGGCGGGTCGGGATGTTCGCCTTGATCAGACCCGTGATCACGTCGACGCTGGGTCGCTGTGTCGCAAGGATCAGGTGAATGCCGGAGGCGCGCGCCTTTTGCGCGAGCCGTGCGATCAACTCCTCGATCTTCTTGCCCACCACCATCATCAGGTCGGCCAGCTCATCGATCACGATCACGACGAACGGCAGCCGCTCCAGCGGCTCGGGCGCTTCGGGCGTGAGGCTGAACGGGTTGGGCAGGATCTCGCCGCGCTCGGCCGCTTCGGTGAGCTTCTTGTTGTAGCCGCTCAGGTTGCGCACACCCAGCTTGCTCATCAGCTTGTAGCGCCGCTCCATTTCGCCCACGCCCCAGTTCAGCGCGTTGGCGGCCTGCTTCATGTCGGTGACGACCGGGCACAGCAGGTGCGGGATGCCTTCGTAGACGCTCATCTCGAGCATCTTCGGGTCGATCAGGATCAGCCGCACGTCGCGCGCCTCGGCCTTGTAGAGCAGGCTGAGGATCATCGCGTTGATGCCCACCGACTTGCCCGAACCGGTGGTGCCCGCGACCAGGCAATGCGGCATCTTGCCCAGGTCGGCCACGACCGGCGCGCCGATGATGTCTTTGCCCAGTCCCATCGTCAGCAGGGACTGCGCGTCGTTGTAGACCTGCGAGCCGAGAATTTCCGACAACTTGATGGTCTGGCGCTTGGCGTTCGGCAGTTCGAGCGCCATCGTCGTCTTGCCGGGAATGATTTCGACCACCCGGATGCTCACCAGGCTGAGCGAGCGGGCCAGGTCCTTGGCCAGGCCGACGACCTGCGAACCCTTCACGCCCGTGGCGGGCTCGATCTCGTAGCGCGTGATCACCGGCCCGGGCGAGGCCGCGACGACACGCACCTCGACGCCGAAATCGCGCAGCTTCTTTTCGATCAGGCGCGAGGTCATCTCCAGCGTGTCGCTCGACACCGACTCCATCCGGCCCGGCGAGGCATCAAGCAGGTCGACCTGCGGCAACTTGGTGTCGGCCAATTCGCTGAACAGCGGCTGCTGGCGCTCCTTTTCGACCCTGGCCGACTTGGCCACGCCCAGCACCGGCGCCTGGATCAGGATCGGGTCATGGTCTTCGAGCAAGGCCTGCTCGGCCTCGACCACATGTTCGCGCTCGCGCAACGCCGCCTCGCCCAGGCGCTGGTCTTCGGCGCGCTCGGCACGCTCGGTGCGGCGCTCGCGCAAACCATCGATCCAGGCACCCACCTGTTCCGCGAGACGCAGCCAGGAAAACCCGAACGCCAGCGATACGCCGACCACACCGGCGGCGATCCAGAACACGCCGGAACCTGCGAAACCCAGCCATGCAGCGCTGGCCGGCCCGAGCAGGTAGCCCAGAACGCCGCCGGCGCGCCCGCCTGCGACAAGGCTTTCCCACTGGTAAAGCCGGGTCGATTCCAAGGCGGTACTGGCGCACAGCAACACGACCACGCCCAGCCCGGTCACCCACGGGTTGCCGGATCGGCCGCCTGGGGATGATGCGGCATCGCCACGCAGAATTCTTGCCAGCGCGGTCAGCCAGATACGGGCCGCCACGGCCATCAGCCACCAGATCGAATAGCCGAAGGCGAAAAACGCCAGGTCGGACACCCAAGCACCGGCAGCACCGGCCTTGTTGAGGGTCGGACCGCCCGTGCCCGAGGTGGTGAACGCCGCATCGCCCGCGTGATGGGTCAGCAGCGCGAGCACCGTCAACAGCCAGAGCACGGCGCTCACGGTCACCCAGACCTGACGCCGCCAGACCGACGTCGGCGCACCAGAGCGAGCAGCTGCCGGCGAGGAACGCCGAAACGACCCCGATGCTGCCGCCCCGGCAGCGCCCTCGGACCGTAACGAACCCAACGGAAATGTCATCCCTGCATTGTCGGCGATTGCCAATGCAACGGCGCCGAGCCATTCAAGCGGGCCTTGCCGCCCGACGTGCGGCTCAATTGTTCGCCAGGTCCTTGATGATGACCGAGCCGTTCTCCTGGGTCTGCACCATGCCGCGCTCTTCAAGGTCCTTCATGACCCGGCTGACCATTTCGCGCGACGCGCCGACGATCTTGGCCAGGTCCTGGCGCGAGACCTTGTTGCGGATGATGCGCTGCTCGCCGTCTTGTTCGGCCATCTCGAGCAGGGTGCGCGCGACGCGCCCGTACACGTCGAGAAGCGCCAGCGACTCGATCTGCCGGTCGGCGCTGCGCAGGCGATGCACGAGACCGCGCATGATGGCGTACGACAGGCTCGAGTTCTCCGGCAGGCAGCGCGCGAACTCGGCGCGGCCCAGGATCAGCATGTCGGTCTGCACTTCGGCGCGCACCGTGGCGGAGTGCGGCTCGTTGTCGATCAGGCTCATCTCGCCGACATAGTCACCCGGCTGAAGCACCGCCAGAATCACCTCGCGACCGCGCGAATCAGCCGTCAGCACCCGGGCTCTGCCGGTGAGCAGGATGAACAGCGCATTTGATTTCTTGCCGAATTCGACGACGATTTCGCTGCGCCGATAGCGCCGCTTCACCACCGCGTCGGCGATGCCCTGCGCCTGATCGTTGGTGAGCAGCGAAAACAGGGGAACACGCCGAATCAGGTCTAGATTGGAAAGCATCGCCATACGGAATCGCCTTTCGTTATTAGGGTACTTGTCTGTCGCCTCGGTATTGCCGGCGCAGCGGTCGCTAACATCTCACGTTTCATAGAATCGCGCAACTGCGGGCGGTCACGCCCACCCGCCAGCACCGCGCGGGCGGCGGGTCGAATCTTACGGTGCCTTTGTGCACCCACCAAGAATTTCTGACGCGCCGCCTGCCTCAACCGGAATCGCACCGCCCATGAGCACACCCACCAAGCACGCCAAAGTCCTGATCCTGGGCTCGGGCCCGGCCGGCTACACCGCGGCCGTGTACGCCGCGCGCGCGAACCTCAAGCCCATGCTGATCACCGGTATTGCGCAGGGCGGCCAACTGATGACGACCACCGACGTCGACAACTGGCCGGCCGACGCCGACGGCGTGCAGGGGCCCGAACTGATGGCGCGTTTCCAGAAGCACGCCGAGCGCTTCAACACCCAGATCGTGTTCGACCACATCAATCAGGTCGACCTCAGCCGGCGCCCTTTTCAGCTGACCGGCGACTCGGGTCAATACACCTGCGACGCGCTCATCCTGGCCACCGGTGCGTCGGCGAAATACCTCGGTTTGCCGTCGGAGCAGACTTTCATGGGCCGCGGCGTGAGCGGGTGTGCCACTTGCGATGGCTTTTTCTACCGCGACCAGGAGGTCTGCGTCGTGGGCGGCGGCAACACCGCGGTGGAGGAGGCGCTGTACCTCTCCAACATTGCCAGCAAGGTCCATCTGATTCACCGCCGCGACAAGTTTCGCGCCGAGGCGATCCTGATCGACAAGCTGATGGACAAGGTGGCCGGCGGCAAGATGCAATTGCACTTGTGGCAGACCCTCGACGAGGTGCTGGGTGACGCCAGCGGCGTCACCGGTGTGCGGCTGTCCAGCACGCGCGGCGGCGAAGCCACCACCTTGACCGTGAACGGCTGCTTCATCGCGATCGGCCACCAGCCCAACACCGATATCTTCAAGGGCCAGGTCGAGATGAAAGACGGCTACATCATCACGCGCAGCGGCCTGAGCGGCCTGGCGACGATGACGAGCGTTCCTGGCGTGTTTGCTGCAGGCGATGTACAGGATCATGTCTACCGCCAGGCGATCACGAGCGCCGGCACCGGCTGCATGGCGGCACTCGACGCCCAGCGCTACCTGGAACAGAACTCGGCATGAGGCGCACAGCCTGGCTGGGTAACGAAAGCTGGCTATAATCTTGGATTTCGCCGAATTGGCAGACGCTGCTAAGCAAGACTCGCGCAGTGTTGTTGCCAGGTCGGCGAGGCGAGCCGCGGTTTGTCCGGTTGCCGACAGTGCAAACAATGCATGGTGGCCAGGTCCCGCTCCAATGAACCCGATAGATCACGGAGAAGCGTCATGGCACGCGTCTGTCAAGTCACCGGCAAGCGCCCGATGGTTGGGAACAATGTTTCCCATGCGAACAATCGCACCAAGCGGCGTTTTCTGCCCAACCTGCACTACCGCCGTTTCTGGCTTGAAACCGAAAACCGCTGGGTCAGGCTGCGCGTCACGAATGCGGCTCTGCGCCTGATCGACAAGGTCGGCATCGAACAAGTGGTTGCCGACCTGCGTTTGCGCGGCGAGCTTTGAACTTCAGGAGCTGAAAAATGGCAAAAGGCGGACGCGAAAAGATCAAGCTGCAGTCGTCGGCGGGCACCGGTCACTTCTACACGACCGACAAGAACAAGAAGACCACGCCCGACAAGCTGGAGATCATGAAGTTTGATCCCAAGGCTCGCAAGCATGTGATGTACAAGGAAACCAAGCTGAAATGATCAGCCTGCAATGAACGCCTGGCAAGGCCAGGCGTTCATCGATGAAAAAGGGGTCGCTTTTGCGACCCCTTTTGTATTCCTGCGCTGAAACCGCTTCGGGCGCGCGGCTTCAGGCGTGTGCTGCACGCAATTTGAGAGCGAACTCCTGCAGTGCGGCGATACCGCTTTCTTCGGCCTTGCGGCACCAGGCCTGCAGGTCAGCGACGAGTTGCTCGACCGACACATTGGTGCGGGTCCAGAGTTGGCGCAGTTCTTCGCGCATCGCGACCAGTTGCGCCAGGCGGGGGCTGCTTTCCATCGCCAGCGCCAACTGCAGCTTCACGCTTTTCGGGATCTTGTCTTCGTCGCGGTGGAGCCAGCGTTTAGCGAGTTCCATGCTCGCCAGCTTGGCCTGACCGGCGACGCCTTCCTGTTTGAGACGGTCCACCTCGGCGCGGCAGGCGGTGCGCAGGTTGCCGGCGTACTTGGCCATCACCTCGTAGCGGTTCGAGATGATCGCTTCGAGCGTGTTCGAATCGGCCACTGGTTTGATCGTGCCGAGCCGAAGAATCGGTGGGGTCTTGCGCACTGTGGCCAGACCGAGCATTTCCAGGCCGCGGATGTAAGCCCAGCCGATGTCGAATTCGTAGGGCTTGACCGACAGTTTGGCCGAGGTCGGGTAGGTGTGGTGGTTATTGTGCAGTTCCTCGCCGCCAATGATGATGCCCCAGGGCGAAATATTGGTCGAAGCATCAGGTGCCTCGAAGTTGCGGTAGCCCCACCAGTGGCCCAGGCCGTTGATGATGCCCGCTGCGGTGATTGGAATCCAGGCCATCTGGATCGCCCAGACCGTCGCGCCCACGGCGCCGAACAGCATCAGGTCAACCGCCAGCATCACGCCGACCCCCTGCCAGCTGTAGCGGGAATACAGATTGCGCTCGAGCCAGTCATCGGGCGTACCGTGGCCGTACTTCTGCTGCGTTTCCGGGTTGCGCGCCTCGACGCGATAGAGCTCGGTGCCGCGCAGCAGGACCGTGCGGATGCCGCGCGTCTGCGGGCTGTGCGGGTCTTCTTCGGTTTCGCACTTGGCGTGGTGCTTGCGGTGCACCGCCACCCATTGTTTGGTTTCCTGACCGGTGGTCAGCCACAGCCACAGGCGGAAGAAGTGCGCTGGAAGCGGATGCAGATCCAGGGCGCGATGCGCCTGGGCGCGGTGCAGGAAGATCGTGACGCTGGCGATCGTCAGGTGCGTGGCGACGACGGCGAACAGGACGACTTGCCACCAGGCGGCACCCAACAGGCCGTGAGCCAGCCAAGTGAGCAGCCCATCGCCGAGAGTAGAGAGCAGATCCATTTCCATGTCCTTGGACGCACCGACGGTTTCGTCGCAGCATTGTAGATGCGGACCCCCACCACTGACTCGGTAGAAACTACCGGGCATTCACACCGTACTTCTCCGGAAATGAGTGCTAATCGATGCAAATCAAGTGTGTTGCCACGCTGCGGCGAAAAAACCGTCGGTGCCATGGCGATGCGGCCACAGGCGCAGGAATTCACCGTCGACCAAATTCCGGGCACCGTCGATGCGTGAATGAGCCAACGCCATGAGCGCCGGAACGGCCTTGAAGTGCGCGCTGTGTTCGGTGCTGAATTCGTGTGCGACCGACTCGTTTTCGGCTTCGAGCAGGCTGCAGGTCGCATAAACCAATCGGCCACCCGGTTTCAGCAAACGCGCCGCGCTGTTCAGGATGGCGATCTGCCGGGCTCGCAAGCCCTGCACCAACGCCGGCGTCTGGCGCCACTTCAGGTCCGGGCTGCGCCGCAGCGTGCCCAGACCTGAACAGGGTGCGTCGACCAGCACCCGGTCGACCTTGCCGGCCAGGCGATTGATGCGCTCATCGCGCTCATGCGCGATCTGCAGCGGGTGCACGTTGCTCAAGCCGCTGCGTTCCAGGCGCGGCTTCAGCGCGGCAAGCCGGTGCCCTGAGGTGTCGAATGCATACAGGCGCCCGGTGTTGCGCATCGCCACGCCCAGCGCGAGCGTCTTGCCACCCGCGCCCGCACAAAAGTCGACCACCATCTCGCCGCGCCGCGGGTCCACCAGCAGCGCCAGCAGCTGGCTGCCCTCGTCCTGCACCTCCACATCACCGCGGGTGAAGATGGCCAGCCGGTGCAGGCTCGGCTTGCCGTCGAGGCGCAACCCGAGGGGCGAATAGGGTGTGGCAGTCGCCGTGATGCCTTCCTTGGCCAACTCCGCGATGGCCGCTTCACGTTTGATCTTCAGCGTGTTCACCCGCAGGTCGAGCGGCGCGGCGACGTTGATCGACTGCACCAGCGGCCAGAAGTCGTCGCCCAGCGCGCTGTGCAGCGCCTCGGCCAGCCACTCGGGCAGGTTGTCGCGCAAGGCCGGCGCCAGCGCCGAACGATCGATCGCGGCGAGCGACTCCAACCATTGACGTTCTGCTGGCGACAGTGCCGCCTGCAGAGCGGCCTCGCTGCCCTGCCAGCCGGCGATGGCGAGCCGGCGCTCGAGCGCGCCGGCGCCGGACTGTGCGAGGTGCTCGAACAGCAAGCGCTGTCGCAACACGCCATAGGTCGTTTCGGCGAGTGTTTGCCGGTCACGCGGCCCGAGCGAGCGGTGCTCGCGAAAGAATGTCGAGACGACGGCATCGGCCGGCTGCTGGAACTTGAACACCTCGCACAACAGTTCGGCCGCGAGTTCCAGCAGGGCGTTCGGATGCATGCCGTGAGTATCGGTGCGGCAACTCAGAGCAGCAGCTGCGATTCCCCGTTGGAAACCGTGACGACACCGGCGTCAATGCGCAGCAGGTCGTTGACAAGCCAGCCGATGGCACGCGGGTAGAGAACGTGCTCGCGCTCGAGAACACGGGCCGCGAGGGTGCCTTCGTCATCGCCGGGCAGTATCGGCACCACCGCCTGCGCAATGATGGGCCCGTGATCGAGTGTGGCGGTGACGAAGTGCACCGTCGCACCCGCCACCTTGCAGCCGGCTTCGATCGCGCGCCGGTGGGTGTGCAGCCCGGTGAAGGCCGGCAGCAACGACGGATGGATGTTCACCAGGCGCCCGGCGAAGCGCTGCACGAATCCATCGGTCAGGATGCGCATGAAGCCGGCAAGCGCCACGATGTCGGGTGCATGCCTGTCGATGCCATCGGCAAGTGCCGCATCGAAGGCCTCGCGGCTCGAAAAGTCGCGATGCGCGATCACCTGGGCTGGAATCCCCTGGGCCCGTGCAAACGCCAGGCCGGCCGCATCGGCACGATTGCTGATCACGGCGCAGATGCGGGCATTCCAGCGCTGCTGCGCGCACGCCTGCACCAACGAGCGCATGTTGCTGCCGCGCCCGGAGATCAGAATGACGATGTTCTTCATGCGCCGCGCAGTGTATCGGGCCACCTACAATTCCCGACGCCATGAGCGCCACCACCATGAAGCAACGAGTTCTATCCGGCATGCGCCCGACCGGCGCATTGCATCTGGGCCACTATCACGGCGCACTGAAGAACTGGGTGCGGCTGCAGGCCGAGTACGAGTGCTTCTTCTTTGTCGCCGACTGGCATGCGTTGACGACTCACTACGAAGACCGCTCCGTC
>JANNKS010000395.1:0-4497 GCA_031396425.1 Rhizobacter sp.
GCCGCCGACACCGACGAGCAAGGCACACACCGAGCCGATCAACAACGTCAGGCGGGACGACAATTTCGGGCTGTTCATGGCAATTTCCTTGGGATGCGGGCTTTTGGCTGGCCTCAATGGCGGGCGTGACGGGCGAGCGAGCCCACGTCGAGGATCAGCGCGACCCGGCCGTCGCCCATGATGGTGGCGCCCGACACATCGCTGACGCGGCGGTAGTTGGTCTCGAGGTTCTTCACCACCACCTGCTGCTGGCCGAGCAGCGCATCGACCAACAACGCGGCGCGCTGGCCTTCGGCCTCGACGACGACCATGATCGGGTTCCCGCTGGCGGGTTCGAAACGGGGCACGTCGAACAACTGTTCGAGGTCGATCAGCGGCATGTACTCGTCGCGCACATGCACCACCCGGCCCGAGCCGCCGATCGTCTTGATGGTGTCCGGGCGAACCTGGAACGACTCGATCACCGACGCCAGCGGCAGGATGTAGCACTCATCGCCGACGCCCACGCTCATGCCGTCCAAGATCGCGAGCGACAGCGGCAGGCGCACCTTGACACTCATGCCGTAGCCCTCGGCCGAGTCGATCTCGACCGTGCCGCCGAGCGAGGTGATGTTGCGCTTCACCACGTCGAGACCGACGCCGCGGCCCGACACGTCGGTCACCGTCTCGGCGGTTGAGAAGCCGGGCGCGAAGATCTGGTTCCAGACCTCGCCGTCGGTCATCGAATGGGGGGCATCGATGCCGCGCTCGCGGGCCTTCCTGATGAGTCTGTCGCGCGACAGGCCCTTGCCGTCGTCGCGCACCTCGATCACGATCGAGCCGCCCTGGTGCGAGGCGCTGAGCGTGATGGTGCCGTGTTCCGACTTGCCCTTCGCAAGCCGCTCGGACGGCGACTCGATGCCATGGTCGCAGCTGTTGCGCACCAGGTGGGTCAGCGGGTCGGTGATCTTCTCGACCATGCCCTTGTCGAGTTCGGTCGACTCGCCCTTGGTCACGAAGTCGACCTTCTTGCCCAGCTTGGCGGCCAGGTCGCGCAACATGCGCGGGAAGCGGCTGAACACTGTCGACATCGGGATCATGCGGATGGCCATCGCGCACTCTTGCAGGTCGCGCGTATTGCGGTCCAGGTCGGCCAGGCCCTTGGCGAGCTGCTGGTACAGGCCCGCATCCACCTTGGCACCGGTCTGCGCGAGCATGGCCTGCGTGATCACGAGCTCGCCCACCAGGTTGATGAGCTGGTCGACCTTGTCGACCGACACGCGCAGGGACGTCGCTTCTGCGCTCGCTGCGGTGCTGTCGGCCTTCACGGCCTTGGGCCGGGCCGCGGCCGGCTCGGCCATGACCGCGGGCGCGGCAGCCGAAGCGACCGGCGCAATCGAGGGGGCACCTGGCGCATTGTCGAAAAACCCGAATCCGACGTCGGAAGGCTCGGGTGCTGCGTCGAGCGGTGCGCCCGGCGCACCGGCATGCCAACCATAGCCAGGGCCGAACGGCAACAGCTGCACCTGTTCGCGTGCCACATGGAACGTGAACAAGTCCAGCAGGTCATCGTCACTGCTGGTGGTGGTGACCTTGAAGCGCCGCATCGAATCGGCCGCCTGGCCGCCGTCGATGGGTTCGATCCGGCCCAGGTCAATGACTTCGCTGAAGAGTTCGACCAGGCTGTTGGCCTGTTTCGGGTCGGTCAGCGGGCCGACGCGCAGTTCGAGAACACGCTCGTTCGACGCTGGCGCCGCGCCTGCCGCCGGCGCTGCCATCGGGGAAGCAGCGGTTGGCAAGGGAACGCAGGCCGACACGGCAACTACCCCCGCGCGCGCGACCGGTGCGGTGGTCCCGTCCGCCCCCGCTGGCCTGCCGTCGGCCATGGCCCGAATGTGGATGCGCAATTCGGTCGTGTCGACCTCGCCGGCGCGCCGACCATGCTGGTGCGCAGAAAGCATTTCGCGCAACGCGTCGCCCGCCTGCAACAACACATCCACCATCGGTGCACTGGGCATCAGTTCGTGGCGGCGCAGCTTGTCGAGCAACGACTCCATCTGGTGTGTGAGCTCGGCGACGTCCTTGAAGCCGAAAGTCGCCGCGCCCCCCTTCACCGAATGTGCGCAGCGAAAGATCGAATTCAGTTCTTCGTCGTCGGCGGCCACGATATCGATGCCCAGCAGCTGCTGCTCCATGCGTGCCAGGTTTTCTTCGGCCTCTTCGAAGAACACCTGGTAGAACTGGCTCAGGTCGATGCCGGCATCGCCCGCAGCGCCCTCGGAGTGGGAATTGGACATGGTCGCTTTTCGTTACGGGTGCGGGGAGCGGGCGAGCAAACTAGCGCACCACTTTCCTGATGACTTCGATCAACTTGACCGGGTCGAACGGCTTGACCAGCCAGCCCGTAGCGCCGGCACCGCGGCCGGCCTGCTTCATCTCGTCGCTCGACTCGGTGGTGAGAATCAGGATCGGCGTGCTCTTGAACTTGGGGTTGGCGCGCAGCTTGCGGGTCAGGCCGAGGCCATCCATGCGCGGCATGTTCTGGTCGGTCAGCACGAGGTCGAAGTCACGCGTGTTGGCCTTCTCGAGGGCATCTTGCCCATCCACCGCCTCGACCACGTTGTAGCCGGCGTTCTTCAGCGTGAAGCTGACCATTTGGCGCATGGACGCTGAGTCGTCGACCGCAAGAATCGAGTGCATGACTGTCTCCGTGTACTGCAGGGTTTTCGGACAAGTGCGCCTGCACTTGAGCGTTGTCGCTCAAAACAGCTCAACGAACCCCGTGTCCATCTCGGCCTGGGTGACCGGATTCGGGCGCAGCGGTGCGTCTTCCACCGCTGCAACGCCGTCACCGTCGTCGGCCATCGCGTCGCGCGCCAGGCGATCGGTGCAATGGCGCAGGCGCCGACGCAGGTGTTCGACCAGCTGCGACGCGATGTCCTGGAACTGCAATGCCGTCACGGCGCTGCCCAGGTGGATGCGGGCACCGGCGAACTCGGGACTGTCAACCTGTTCCAGGTCTTGCCATACCCCGAAGAAGCTGCTTTGCAGCGTGCTGCAGGCGTCACTGAGCAGCGTCTGCAGGCGGTCCAGATCGTTGGTGGCCGTCATCAGATCGTTCTGCAGGTCGGCGGCAACCAGGAACGGCAGGCGTTCGGCGGGCGGCGGATTGCCGCTGGCTTCGTTTTGCATCGTGGTCCCCACGCGGGGTTCGCAAACGGCTGATCGGCAGCCTCGGCTCAGAAGCCCAGGCTGGCAAGCAGGTCGTCGACTTCGCCCTGGTTCGCGACCACATCCGTTCGACCTTTGGGGTCCACCACCGGGCCGTGCAGCACCACCGCTTCGGCCTTGTGCGCCTGTTCGGGAGGCGCGGCCTGAAGCAACAACTTGACCAGGCTGTCCTCGAGGTCAGAGGCCAGGGTCACGACCTTGCTGACCACCTGGCCGGTGAGGTCGTGAAAGTCCTGCGCCATCATGATGTCGGTCAGGTGGGCGTCGATGCGCGAGGTCGCCGCCTCGATGTCCTGCACAAAATTGAACAGCGAGCCGCTGGCCACGGCGCGCACCGGGTCGGCGACGATCCGCTCGGCCATGTCGCGCGTGGCGCAAGCGATGCGCGCATGTTCGGCCTTCGCGTGATCGACCGAGTTGAGTACCTTGTTCGCCGCCTCGCCGGTCTTGTTGGCGATGTAGTTCAGGCGGCTGCGCGCATCGGGCAGACCATCGGCGGCGCTTTGCAGGCGAGACATGACGCCCAATTGGGTCAAGGTGTCATGCAACTGACGCGTGATCGCACCGATCTGCTGGAAGACCTCGGGCGACGCACGGGCCGCCGATGTTGGCGCCGGCGCCGAGGGTTGCGTGTCGTGCATTCTGATTCTCCGGGTCGCTGCGCGTCGATCGGGCAGCTCAGGCCGCGACCGCCATCTTCTGCACGATCTTGAGCACATTCTCTTCGAGTGTGGCTTTGGAAAAGGGCTTGACGATGTAGCCTGCAGCACCACTCTGCGCCGCCAGCACGATGTCTTCCTTGCGCGCCTCGGCCGTCACCATCAGGATCGGGATGTGCTTGAGGTTGTCGTCGGCCTTCGCCGCCTTGAGAACGTCGAAGCCCGTCATGTTGGGCATGTTGATGTCGCACACCACGAAGTCGAACTTGTCCGCCTTCATCCGCGCCAGCGCGATCGCACCATCTTCGGCCTCTTCGGCGTGGTGGCAGCCCATTTCCTTGAGCAGGCCGCGAACGATGCGGCGCATCGTCGAGAAGTCGTCGACGATCAGAAATTTCATGTCGGTGAGTGCGGTCATGGGAGCTCTCGCTGCAGGTGCGTGAAGAAGGGGAATGAAAGACTTATCGGGCCGGCGCGGCGGAAGTTGAGGGTGCCGGCGACTCCTCCGCGACGACCTCTGCGCTGGGCGGGTCACCCCCGGCAATGCGCTCCTCGGCCTCGCGGTTCATCACGATGATGCTGATGCGCCGGTTCGTGGGGCTGAGCGGGTCCTTCGGCTCGTAGGGAG
>JANNKS010000485.1:0-3057 GCA_031396425.1 Rhizobacter sp.
GCGACATCGGGGTTGCGCTTCTGCGGCATGATCGACGAGCCGGTGCAGTAGCGGTCAGCGAGGTCGATGAAGCCGAAGTTCTGGCTCATCCAGAGCACGATCTCTTCGCTCAGGCGCGACACGTGCACCATGCACAACGCCGCGGCCGAGGTGAATTCGATCGCGAAGTCGCGGTCGCTCACCGCGTCCAGGCTGTTCTGGCAGACGTTGGCGCGACCTTGTCCGTCGACCATGCGCAGCGTGCGCGCCACGCGTTCGCGGTCCAGCGGGTAGCTGGTGCCGGCCAGTGCTGCGGCGCCGAGCGGCAGCTGGTTGGTGCGCGCGCGCACCTCGTGCAGGCGCTGCGCGTCGCGGGAGAACATCTCGACGTAGGCGAGCAGGTGGTGGCCGAAGCTCACCGGCTGAGCCACCTGCAGGTGCGTGAAACCGGGCAGGATGACTTCGGCGTTCGCATCGGCCGCGTCGACCAGCGCGCGCTGCAGTTCCAACAGCAGGGCAGACAGGCCGTCGATCTCGTCGCGCAACCACAAGCGCACGTCGGTGGCGACCTGGTCGTTGCGCGAGCGGCCGGTGTGCAGGCGTTTTCCCGCGTCGCCCACCAATTGCGTCAGGCGCGCCTCGACGTTCAGGTGCACGTCTTCGAGTTCGAGTTTCCACTCGAAGCGGCCGGCTTCGATGTCGTGCGTGATCTGGGCCAGACCGCGCTCGATGGCCGCGTGGTCGGCGGCGCCGATGATGCCTTGATGCTTCAGCATTTCGGCGTGCGCGAGGCTGCCTGCGATGTCGGCGCGCCACAGGCGCTGGTCGAACCCGACGCTGGCCGTGTAACGCTGGACGAGCTCGCTCATCGGCTCGGAAAACAGCGCAGACCAGGCTTGGGACTTCTGGTCGAGTGGATTGGTGGCCATGGTGTGTGATGAACGACGCAACAATGCCCGTGGCGGGCGCGCCCGAGTTAGTGACAATGCGTGCAATGTTGCACGCCGCGCTGTTGCCCGATTCTATCGAGGCCCCCGCGCCAATGGGGCCCGGCCGCCCCGCGTGCCGGTGCCTCTGTCGACCCACCGTTCACTGGTTCCATGTCCACCTTGGTTGAACGTATCGATCCTGACCTGAATGCCTCCGCGCATTCGGCGCCTTCGGCGTCCTCGGGGTTCGGCGCGTCCAGCTTCGGGCCGCTGCAGCCGCTCTCGGCGCCGGTGGGGCAGACGCTGTTCGACGTGTGCCATGTCGGGGTGGTGCTGCGTGGCTTGTTGTTCGTGCATGTGGTGGTGGCGCTGGCGGTGACGTTCCAGGCCAGCGGCTTGCAGTCGTGGCTGTTGCTGCTCGCTTCCGGCAGCGCTGGCGCACTGCCGGGTGTGTTGCTGTGGCTGCTGCTGACCTGCGCGTTGAAGCGGCCTTTGGCGGCGCTGCCGGCTCCTGCCCAATGGTTGGTCGTGATGGTCATGGGCGCGCTCAGCGGCACCGCCGGAGCCTGGCTGGCCAGCCTGCCCGGGCCGGACGCGGTGCGCCTGCCCGGCCTGGCCGCGCCCGCGCTGGTGGGCGCCGCCCTGGCGGGCGTGATGTTTCAGTGGCTGCGCATGCGCTCGCAGGCGCTGATGCCGGTGGAGACGGCGGCGCGCCTGGCCGAGTTGCAGTCGCGCATCCGCCCGCACTTCCTGTTCAACACCTTGAACACCGCTTTGACCCTGGTCCGCCTCGACCCGGCGCGCGCCGAGGGCGTGCTGGAAGACCTGGCCGAACTGTTCCGCGTTGCGTTGTCGGAAAGTGGTGACGCGGTGACGCTGCACGACGAAGTGGAACTCGCGAAGCGCTACCTCGCCATCGAGCAGATTCGGTTCGGCAGCCGCCTGCAGGTGGTGTGGGAACTCGACGACGCTGCGGGCGGCGCGCGCGTGCCACCGCTGCTGCTGCAGCCGCTCGTGGAAAACGCGGTGCGCCATGGAGTGGAACCGGCCGACGACGGCGGCACGATCTGGGTGCGCACCCGCGTCAAGCTGGGCCGCGCGGAAATCCTGATACGCAATTCCGTCCCGGCGACGCCCTCGCGGCCCGGCAACGGCATGGCGCTGAACAATGTGCGCGAACGCCTGCGTCTGATGCACGACGTGGCGGCGCAGTTCGAGACGCAGCGCGACGCCGCGACGTTTCGCGTCCAGATCATGGTGCCGCTGTGAGCAGCCCCTTGCGCGTCCTGCTCGTCGACGACGAAGAGCTCGCACGCCTGCGCCTGCGCAGCCTGGTGCACGAATGCACCGATCCCGCCGGCACCGTGGTGGGCGAAGCGGGCAACACGGCACAAGCCCTCGTCTGGCTCACCAAGCAGACCTGTGACGTCGTGCTGCTCGACATCCACATGCCCGGTCGCGACGGCACCCAGCTCGCCGCCGAACTGCGCCAGCTCAGCAGCCCGCCCGCGGTGGTGTTCGTGACCGCGCACGCGCAGCATGCGCTGCGGGCCTTCGACCTGGCCGCCGTCGACTACCTCACCAAACCCGTCAAGCGCGAACGCCTGCAGGCCGCGCTGCAGCGGGTCGCGCAGCGCCTGGCGCCCGTGGCTGCAACGCCGCCGGCTGCCGATGACGGTGCGGCGATCGTCGTCAACGACCGCGGGCGCGTCGTGCGTGTGCCGCTCGGTGAAGTGCTGTACCTGAAGGCCGAGCTCAAGTACGTCACCTTGCGCACCGTGGCGCACAGTTACGTGCTCGACGAATCGCTGTCCGAACTGGAAGCGCGCCTGGGCGAACGTTTCATGCGCGTACACCGCAATGCGCTCGTAGCGCGCACCGCGGTGCGCGCCCTCGAGCGCCGCGCCCTCACCGGTGGCGCCGACGAGGAGAGCGGTGAATCGTGGGCGGTGTGCGTGGCGCCGGTGGACGAATGGCTGGCGGTGTCGCGCCGCCAGGTGTCGGCGGTGCGCGAAGCCTTGGTGGCGGCGGGGCGCTGAAGCGTTGCACGCGGGAGCACGCCGGGCGGACGATGCACCGCGCCGCCGGCGCTACTTGACCACCCGTTCCATCTTGCGCCACTCGCCGGTCGAGCCCGTGTTCGGGTCGG
>JANNKS010000593.1:0-2581 GCA_031396425.1 Rhizobacter sp.
CGTACACACACCAGGCCAGCGACACGGCGTACCAGTTCGCCGCCGCCGCGCTCGCCAAGGGCCACGAGATCCAGCGCGTGTTCTTTTATCACGACGGGGTGTACAACGCGACGCGCTTCACCGAGCCGCCGCAGGACGACCGGCACATCGTGAACCGCTGGTCGGCGCTCGCAACCGACCACAAGGTCGATCTGGTGGTCTGCGTCGCCGCGGCGCTGCGGCGCGGCATCAAGGACGAGGTGCTGGCCCCGGGTTTCCGCATCTCGGGTCTGGGCCAACTGGTCGACAGCGGCATCAAGGCCGACCGCTTCGTCACCTTCGGCGATTGAAGGCGAACTTGCGATGAAAAAATTCATGTTCGTCAACCGCAAGCCGCCCTACGGCACGATCCAGGCGCTCGAGAGCCTGGAGGTGGTGTTGATCGCCGCCACCTTCGACCAGGACGTCAGCCTGGCCTTCCTCGACGACGGCGTGTACGAGCTCGTCAAGGGGCAGAACAGCAAGGCGATCGGCATCAAGAACTTCTCGCCCACTTACCGTGCGCTCGAAGGCTACGACGTCGAGAAGCTCTACGTCGAACGCGAGTCCATGGACGCCCGCGGGCTCACCGAAGCCGACCTGCTGGTGCCCGTCGAGGTGCTCACCAGCGCGCAGATGGCCGAGCTGATGGCCGCGCAGGACGTCGTCCTCTCCTTCTGAGATTGCCATGCTGCACATCGTCAACAAATCGCATGCCCAGTCCACCTCGCTGCAAAGCTGCCTGCGCCTGGCGCAGCCGGGCCAGGCACTGCTGCTGATCGAAGATGCGGTCTACGCCGCAACCTCCGGCGGCGCAGCCTCTGCGGGGATGGCGCAGGCTCTGAAGGCCTTGAAGGTCTACGCGCTGCAACCCGACGTCGACGCGCGCGGCATGAACGGCAAGCTGGTCGCCGGCGTGACGCCAATCGACTACGCAGGCTTCGTCGACCTGGTCGCGGAACATCGCAACAATCAATCCTGGCTCTGAATCCCCGGCAGCCGGCTCACCATTCATCCCGCACAAGGAGACTCCCCATGGGCATCGAAGTCAACGGCACCACCTTTGAGACCGACGAAGAAGGCTATCTGGTCAACCTCGCCGAATGGAACGAGGACATCGCCAACGTGATCGCCAAGACCGAAAACGTGGAGATGACACCCAGCCACTGGGAGGTGGTCAACTTCCTGCGCGACTACTACAACGAGTACCAGATCGCCCCGGCCGTGCGGGTGCTGACGAAGGCGATCGGCAAGCAGCTCGGCCCCGACAAAGGCAACAGCAAGTACCTGTACGAGCTGTTCCCCTACGGCCCGGCCAAGCAGGCGTGCAAGATCGCCGGCCTGCCGAAACCGACCGGCTGCGTTTAGGGCTCACATCGTGCGAGGCACGCGCTCACCTGATCGTCATCCCGGCGAACGCCGGGATTCATGGCGCCATGCGATGTGTGGATACCGGCGTGCGCCGGTATGACCCGTGAGGCTTTCGCCGGGAAGGCGCCATGTCGGCCCTGAGCATCGCCTACGCCGCGCTGTTCTACGCCGCCACGGCGATTCTCGTGCTCGGCGTCGGCGCCAAGATCCGCAGCTACATGGGCACACCGGCACCGCTGCTCATCCCCACCACCCCGGCGCCGACGACCACCGGCGGCGTGGCGCTGCGCCTGACGCGCGAAGTGGTGTTCTTCGAAAGCCTGTTCAAGGCCAGCAAGTGGACGTGGATCTTCGGCTGGACGTTCCACGCCGCGCTGTTGCTGGTGCTGCTGCGCCATCTGCGCTACTTCCAGCAGCCGGTGTGGACGCCCATCGTGTGGGTGCAGGCCTTCGGCACCTACGCCGGTTTCGCAATGCTCGCCGGCCTGGCGGGCCTGTGGGCGCGGCGCTGGCTGGTCGACCGCGTGCGCTACATCTCGACGCCATCCGACCACCTGCACCTGGCGCTGCTGATGGCGATCGGCCTCAGCGGCCTGGGAATGCGCTTCGTGACGCACACCGACATCGTCGCCGTAAAAGCCTTCATGCTCGGGTTGATGCGTTTCGACATCCAGCCGCTGCCCGCTGACCCGCTGCTGCTGGTGCACCTCACGCTGGTGGCGCTGCTGATGATCGTGTTCCCGATCAGCAAGCTGCTGCACGCGCCGGGCCTGTTCTTCAGCCCCGGGCGCAACCAGGCCGACACCTCGCGCGAAGCGCGCCATGTCGCGGCCTGGGCGGCGGCGCTCGAGAAGAAGTGAACGGCAAAGGACCCGGACCGTGGCCACCGCTGCATTCAAGACGCCGACCCTGAACCGCTATCCGGTCATCCCGCTGGTGGCCGAGGGCGCGATGGCGCACAGCAAGCCCTTCGTCGCCTCGCCCATCATCCAGGCAAGAATCGGCTTCCCTGGTGAGCTGGAAGACGGCTGGGAGCAGCGCGCGGTCGGCAAGATGGGCGAGCTGCTCGGCAAGTATCGCGCGCTGCAGGTCTATATGGATTCCTGCGTGCACTGCGGCGCCTGCTCCGACAAGTGCCACTACTTTCTTGGCACCGGCGACCCGAAAAACATGCCGGTGGCGCGGCAAGACC
>JANNKS010000667.1:0-2830 GCA_031396425.1 Rhizobacter sp.
GCAGCGCTATCCGGTCGCTGGCAAGGTGGGCTGGGTGACGCCGGCCAACGCATCCGGGGGCCGTACTCAAGGCGTGGGCGTGCGGTTTCCGACGGACGACAAGACGCGCGTGCTCAAGGCGAAGATCGAAGAAGTCTTGGGAACATCCATATCGTCGTCAAAGCCGACTCAGACGATTTGACCTCCCGATGCGCGGCACGCCAGGGCGCGCAGTTTCCATGTTTGTCGATTCCCACTGCCACTTGAGTTTCCCGGAGTTGCGCGCGCGCCTGCCGGAGATTCGCGCCGCGATGAGTCGCGCGAACGTCGATCGAGCGTTGTGCATCTGCACGACGCTCGAGGAGTTCGACGTCGTCCATCAACTCGCCCTCGAACACGACAACTTCTGGTGCAGCGCCGGCGTGCACCCTGACAACGAGGGTGTACAGGAACCCACGGTCGACGACCTGCTTCGTCTGGCAGCGAAGCCGCGCGTCGTTGCCATCGGCGAGACGGGGTTGGACTACTTTCGGCTCAATGGGCGCGAGCTCGGCGCAATGGAATGGCAACGCGAGCGATTTCGAACCCACATTCGAGCGGCCAGGCTCGCGACGCTGCCGTTGGTCGTGCACACCCGAAGCGCCTCTGACGACACACTGGCGATTCTGAAAGAGGAGGGCGCGGAGCACGCGGGCGGTGTATTTCATTGCTTCACTGAAGCGTTGGACGTTGCGCGCGGTGCCTTGGACCTGGGCTTTTACATCTCCTTCTCCGGCATCCTGACCTTCAAGAATGCGGTCGAACTGCATGAGGTGGCGCGCTTCGTTCCCTTGGACCGGTGCCTGATTGAGACCGACAGCCCCTATCTCGCACCGGTGCCGTATCGCGGCAGGGTCAACAGCCCTGCTTACGTTGTGCACGTGGCGGAGAAGCTGGCTGAGCTCAAGCAATTGCCATTGGAGCGCATTGCCATTGCGACGAGTCGCAATTTTGAAGACTTGTTTGATCGGGTGGCTCAGGCGCAGAAGTTGATGTGATGGTTTATATATCGAAGATAGTGCATTGATATATAAAGGAATGATCAGTTTTTGATGATCAAGGGAAGCCTGCAACGAAGGCTTGCTCTTGCAGTTTTCCGTGCTGTATTCCACGCGCCTATGTCAGCAAAACTCCTACAGCCCGTTTGGCTTTGCACCGACTGCTGCAGCCTCGGCCTGACCCCTACAGTCCGCCTCATCGACCTGTAACCCTTTGGAGGACTGCCGTGGAGCAACAACAACTCGCCGCGAACCCATTTGCGCTGCTGCTTGATCCGGAAGGCGTGCACGCAGCGCTCCAGCAATCCACGGCGTTGACCCGGCTCAAAAGCCGAATCTGGCGCCCACTGGATCGCACGTCAGGCCCCATCGTTTCCGCCGACGCGCCGTCGGAATCCGAATTCGACGACGGACGCCACCTGTCCGACCAGCAGTAGAAGCAGTAGAGATGAGCGGCAAGCACTTCGCTTGCCGCCTTGTTTCACGTGGTCCTGCATGGACGCCTGACAGCGATCAGGCTACTCGCGTTGAGTGTTTTTGGATGGTCTTTGACGTTTCCTATATGCACTACAATGTATATTATGTTAACTGGTATGTGGTGCACAGGAAAACCTTGACCCAACCGCTCCACCCCTGACTTCGCCGACAATACAGCCTCGCGACAACAGGCAGGCTCCCCGCCCAAACACACACACCGCGAGGCCACCAATGCAGACGCATTGATCAGCCATGAGCCGGTGGAAGGCAACGAGGGAGCTCGAGGAACAAGTTACGAGGTCTGCTCAATGGCAAAAACTGAAATCAAGACGGCAATCGTGGATGGCGGTCTGCGCTATCGAACCAAGACTCCGGGTTCGCCGTTTGCTGCCGCAAGCTCATTCGGCGCCGCAACGATGTCGTGCTTCCTGTGCGGCAAGCATCGCGCCCGCTCGATGCTCAAGTCCAGGAAGCTGCTTGGGAAGAACCAAGTGGTCTGCTCACCGTCGTGCGCGGCGTTGAACGACGAGGCCACCTGACACGTTGCCTGGGTCCCTTGCCACGAAACGGCTCGCGAATCAGGGCCGCAGGAACTTCATGGATCGTCTGAAGAAACGGCGATAACCCATTGCAGGTCAATGAGTTTCTTTGAACTGGATCGACATAGACGGCGACCCACCGACGACACTCGATCAAAGCGCTCTCAATGCACGATCGAGGTCTGCGATCAGATCTTCCGCACCTTCCAGGCCCACCGAAAACCGCACCAGCGGACCCCGCCACCTTGGCGCGCTCCGAATCCCGCTGAGGTCATACGGCACCACCAGGCTGGTTGGCCCGGCCCACGAATAACCGATCTTGAACAGCGTAAGCGCATCGACGAACCGGTCGACGTCCGCGAAGCTGTGGTGGGCCTTGAACACAACCGAGAACAAACCCGCGGCCTGCGTGCAACTGCGTTGCCAATGTGCATGGCCGGGTGAATCAGGCAAGGCTGGGTGCAGCACGGCTTCGATCTCAGGGCGCCCGAGAAACCAGCGTGCAATCTGCCTTGCGCTGGCATCCTGGGCCGCGTAGCGCAGGGCCACGGAAGGCAAAGATCTGAGCACGAGCTCTGCGTCGTTGGCTCCGACACCCCAGCCCATGCGCATGTGGGTGGCTTTCAGTCTCAAGTGGAGTGCGGGGTCCCGCGTCGTCACCGATCCCATCAGGACATCGCCCCCACCCGAGGGGAACTTCGTCAATGCCTGCATCACGACATCCGCCCCAATCAGCCCTTGCTGCCCATCGTCAATTTCGAATGCGTTGAACGCCAGGCCGGCGCCCCAGGTGTTGTC
>JANNKS010000673.1:0-36291 GCA_031396425.1 Rhizobacter sp.
CCGGTGGGCAAGATCCTGCGCCGGGAATTGCGCGACAAGGCGTGAAACGCGCCTGATCCGGTGCGTGCCCGAGAATCGACGCCGCACAGGTCGGCGCGGCGAAGCCGTGCCGATACCCACCCCGAGACTTTGCGCATCAGCTTCCGTGCCTGCCCGCTTCTACGTCGACGCCGTCCTGGCGCCGCAGCTTGAATTCGACCTGCCAGCCGGAGCGGCGCGCCACGCCCAGGTGGTTCGGCTCCAGCCCGGCCACGCCATCACGCTGTTCGACGGGTGCGGCGGCGAACACGCGGCGATCGTGCTGGCGATGGGCCGCAACTCGGTAAGGGTGCGCGTCGAGGCGTTCCACAACGTCGATCGGGAACTGACCCTGCACGTGACGCTGGCCGTGGGCATGCCCGCGAACGAGCGCATGGACAGCCTGGTGGAAAAGGCCACCGAGCTGGGCGTGAGCGTTCTTCAACCCTTGCATTGCCAACGCTCGGTGTTGCGCCTGAGCGGTGAGCGGGCGATGAAGAAGGTGGCGCACTGGCAGGCCGTGGCCCAGTCGGCCACCGAGCAAAGCGGGCGCACACGGTTGCCGGTTGTTGCACATGCGCAAGACCTGGGCGCGTGGCTTGCCGCCTTGCCCGCGTGCCCCACCGGGACGGGCCAGCCACCCGATCACGGCGCGTCCGGCGCCGGGGCGTGCGCGCGCGTGGTGTTGAGCCTGGCAGGCGCCAGCCCATGGGCCGCGGCTTCTGGGTCTCATCGCGTTGGCGCGACGGCGCAGCGGTGGATCAGCCTGAGCGGCCCGGAGGGCGGCCTGACCAACGAGGAAGAAGCACTCGCACAGCGGCACGGCTTCCGTGCGATCTCGCTCGGCCCGCGCGTGCTGCGTGCCGATACCGCGCCGCTGGCGCTGCTGGCCCAGTTGGCCTGCCTGCATGATGGTTTCAACCAAGGACGTGAATGAACTTCCAGCTGCTGCTGCTCGCGCTGTGCCAGGGGTTTTTCATGACCAACAACGTGACCTTCATCGCCGTCAACGGCCTGGTGGGTCTGAGCCTGGCGCCGGCGCCGTGGATGGCGACCCTGCCGATCACCGGCTACGTGGCAGGCGGCGCGCTGTGCGCCGGCATGGTCGGGCGGCACCAGCGCACATGGGGCCGCAAGCGCAGTTTTCAGCTCGGCCTGACGGTGGCGATGCTGTCCAGCGCCTTGTGCGCGTATGCCGCCTGGGGTCAGCATTTCTGGTTGTTGGTGGGCGCCACGCTGCTGGCCGGCTACTACAACGCGAACGCCGCGCTTTACCGCTTTGCCGCCACCGAGCTGGTGCAGCCAGCGTTCAAGGAACGCGCCATTTCCTGGGTGCTGGCGGGCGGTATCTTCGGCGCGGTGGTGGGGCCGAACCTGGCCAACGCCACCCGCGACGCCTTGCCGGTGATGTTCGCCGGTTCCTACCTGTCGCTCGCCGTTGTCGCGCTGCTGGCGCTGTTCACGCTCTCGTTCATTCGCTTTCCACCGCTGCCGCAACCGAGTGCCAGCCGGCCCGGGCGACCGCTGCGCGTGATCGCCCGCCAGCCGGTGTTCGTGGTGGCGGTGATGGCGTGTGCGCTGGGTTATGGCGTGATGAACCTGTTGATGGCCGCCACCCCGATCGCGATGGCGCAGTGCGCCCACCCGTTCAAGAACGCCGCGCTGGTGCTGGAGTGGCATGTGCTGGGCATGTTCGTGCCGAGCTTCTTCACCGGCTCGCTGATCAAACGCTTCGGCTGCCTGCCGATCATGAGCGTGGGCGTGGTGCTCAATGCGGCCTGCATCGCCGTCGCGCTCAGCGGCGTCGACCTGATGCAGTTCCTGGTCGCGCTGTTCGTGCTCGGCGTGGGCTGGAATTTCCTCTACATCGGCGGCACGACCCTGTTCACGCAGACCTACCAGCCGGAGGAAAAGACGACGGCGCAGGCGGCAATGGACACGATCGTCTACACCACGATGACGCTCACGTCATTCAGCTCCGGTGCGCTCATCACGACCCAGGGCTGGACCTGGTTGAACCTGGGTTCGATGGTCCCTGTGGCGATCACCGGCCTGGCGCTGGCCTGGCTTGCCATGCATCAGCGGCGCCTTCAGAATCCGGCGGTTCATTAACTTTTGGGGTGAGACATGGGATTGTTGGATTCAGTGGTGGGCATGTTGGCGGGTGGCAAGGGCGGCGGCGACAGCAACGCAGCACTCTTGAACGCGGTCGTCGGCATGCTCGCGGGCGGCGGGCAAGGCGGCGCACAAGGCGGCGGCCTGGGCGCGATCCTGGGCAAGGCACAGCAGGCCGGATTGGGCGACGTGGTCAGTTCATGGATCGGCCATGGCCAGAACCAGCCGATTGCACCCGATCAAGTGGGGCAGGTGCTTGGCTCGGACACCTTGGCCAACCTGGCCAGGCAACTGGGCATGTCGAACGGTGACGCGGCGTCGCAGATCTCGCAGATGCTGCCCGACCTGGTGGACAAGCTCACGCCCCAGGGCCAGGTGCCGCAAGGCGGGCTGGGCAACGTGAGCGACCTGCTCGGGATGTTGATGAAGCGCTGACCCGCGACGCTCACCGGCGCGCACTGCGCCGGTCGGTTTTCATGACGCGCAGACGCCGGCCTGGCCCTCAGGGCCCGACCGTCTTGGCTCCGTCGGGCCGAACCCCGCGGGCTGAGCCGGCGACCAGGTCGAAACGGAACAATCGACACTCGATCGGTCCGTTCCACAGCGGCGTGCGGCGCGATTCCTTCAGGCGCATCAGGCCCGGCAGCTTCATGTCGGGACTGAGCACATAGGCGGTCCAGCCCGCAGCGTGGCCGGTGTACGCGCGCTTCCAGTGCGACGCCAGCCGCGCAAAGAAATCCTGCGGGGCGTCACGATTGTTGTCGTCGGCCGTCGGCAGCGGCGCCGGGGGTTCCGGCCGCGCCGCCTTGCCGCGCACGTCGATGCGCGCGCCATACGGCGGGTTGAGCATCAAGGTGCCCGGCAGGCTGTCGGGCAGCGCCGGCGCTGGGCGCTCCAGCGCGTCGCCGCCGTTGAAAGTGATGACCGCCTCGACGCCGGCACGGCGCGCATTGCGGCGCGCGAAGTCGACCATCCGGAACGACACATCGCTGGCGAAGATCGGCACCGCGCTGGCGTGCACTGCCGACTGCGCCTGGCTGACGCGGCGTTGCCAGTCGGCGCGCAACGGCGGCGTAGCGAACGGCAGCAGTTGCTGGAATGCGAAGCGCCGCTTCAGCCCCGGCGCGATGCCGCAGGCAATCTGCGCTGCTTCGATGGCGATCGTTCCCGATCCGCAGCACGGGTCGTGCAACGCGCCGCCTTCGCTGGCGCTGCCACGCCAGCCAGCCGCCGCCAACATCGCCGCGGCCAGGGTTTCCTTCAACGGCGCATCGCCCTGGTCTTGGCGCCAACCGCGCTTGAACAGCGGCTCGCCCGAGCTGTCGACGTACAACAAGGCGTGCTGCTCGTCGAGGTGCAGCAGCAGGGGCAGGTCGGGCTGCGACGTGTCAACGCTGGGCCGCTCGCCGGTGGCCTCGCGCAGCCGGTCGCACACCGCGTCCTTGATGCGCAGGGCCGCAAAGTTCAGGCTCTTCAGCGGGCAACGGTGCGCCGTGGTGTCGACCTTCATCGTGTGCCGTGGCGTGATCCACACCGTCCAATCGACAGCCGATGCAAGCCGGTACAGATCGGACTCATCGCGGTAAGGGCCCTGCGCGACCTGGATCAACACCCGCTGCGCCAGCCGGCTCGTGAGGTTGAGCGTCATCACTTCGGCGGCACCCCCCACGAGCGCGACCCCGCCGCGCTGGCTGCGCACCTGGGCATCGGGCAGCAGGCGTTGCACTTCGTCGGCCAGCAGGGTTTCGACGCCGCTCGCGCACGGCAGGAACAAGGGGCAGGGCTGCATGGGTGTCGGCGGTGATCAGCGGCTGCGCGCGGCTACATCGAGCGACGCAGGTTGGCCGGGGCGATCTTGAGGGCCTCGCGATACTTCGCCACCGTGCGGCGTGCCACCTGGATGCCCTGTTCTTCGAGCATGTGGGCGATCTGGCTGTCCGACAGCGGCTTGCCGGCGTCTTCGGCGCCGACGAGCTGCTTGATCAGTGCGCGCACCGCGGTGCTCGATGCATTGCCGCCCGCCTCGGTGTTGAGCGACGAGCCGAAGAAGTACTTGAGCTCGAAAGTGCCGAACGGCGTGGACATGTACTTGGCGGTGGTGACGCGCGAGATGGTCGACTCGTGCAGCCCGAGCTCGTCGGCGATTTCGCGCAGCACCAGCGGCTTCATCGCGATCGCGCCGTGCGTGAAGAAGCCCTTCTGCCGCTCGACGATCGCTTGCGACACACGCCGGATCGTGTCGAAGCGCTGCAGGATGTTCTTCATGAACCAGCGCGCTTCCTGGAGTCGTGTGCTCAGGCCCGCGTTCGCGCCATTCGGCGCCGCCGTGCTGCCGCGCCCGCCGCGCTGCTGACGGATTGCGTTCGCATACAGGTCGTTGATGCGCAGCCTGGGCATCACGTCGTTGTTGAGCAGCACCTTCCAGCCGCGCCCGGCTTTGACCACGAACACGTCGGGCACGATGATCAGGCTTTCGGCGTTCGCGAACTGCCGGCCCGGCTTGGGCTCGAGGCCCTTGATCAGCGCCTGCGCCAGTTTGAGCAGGGCCTCGTCGGCACCGGTGGCAGCGATGAGCTTCTTCATGTCGCGCCGTGCCAGTAGTTCGAGGTGCTGTTTGCAGACGATGATCGCCACCGCCTGCGCCTCGCTGCGCGGCAATTGGCGCAGCTGCAACGTCAGGCATTCGACCAGATCGCGCGCGCCCACGCCGCACGGCTCCATGCTCTGCACCCAGCACAGCGCACATTGCAGGCGCGCGACCAGTTCCTCGACTTGCTCGGGGTCGGCGTCTGCCCCGCCGGCGAGCTGGGTGGCGATGTCTTCCAGGCGGTCGGCCAGGTAACCGTCGTCATTGAGCGACTCGATCAGCACCATCACGGCGTCGTGGTCGTCGCCCGACAGCCGCATGCCACGCAACTGGTCGCGCAGGTGGTCCTGCAGGCTGTTGACCGCATGGTCGCTCTCGCGCGAGTCGAAGTCGTCGCCCTCGCTGCCCGGGCTTGATTTGCCGGGCGTTTCGCGGATGCCGTCGAAGTCTTCGCCTTCGGTGCCATTCTCCCAGTCGTCGCGCTCGGTGCCGCCGAACTCTGCCGCATTGATCTCGGGCACCTCGTCGTTCGATTCGCCGGCGGGCTCGGCGGCACGTTCGGTTTCGCGCTCGGCAGCCCGCTCGATGGGGCTGGTTCGCTCGCTCAAGGGCTCGAACGGCGCGGCCGCCTCTTCGTCCACTTCGAGAAACGGGTTCTGCTCGAGCATCTGCTCGACTTCCTGGTGCAGCTCGAGCGTCGACAACTGCAGCAGGCGGATCGACTGCTGCAACTGCGGCGTGAGCGCCAGGTGCTGCGACAGGCGCACCTGCAATGAGGGCTTCATTCCTGCCATGCCCTCACGCGCGTGCCGCGCCGACCACTGGGCAGCCGGGGGCCGGTGCGTGGCCCCTGCGGGGCGCGGGTGTCCTGAGCCGGTCTGGCGACACGCGAACCTACATGCGGAAGTGTTCGCCGAGATAGACCTTGCGCACGTCCGGGTTCTCGACAATCTCGGACGGCGTGCCTTCGGCGAGCACGCGACCTTCGCTGATGATGTAGGCCCGATCGCAGATGCCCAGCGTCTCGCGCACGTTGTGATCGGTGATCAGCACGCCGATGCCACGGCTCTTCAGGAAGCCGATGATGCGCTGGATCTCGATCACCGCGATCGGGTCGACGCCGGCGAACGGTTCGTCGAGCAGGATGAAGCGCGGCTGGGTCGCCAGTGCGCGCGCAATCTCGACGCGTCGGCGCTCGCCGCCCGACAGTGCCGGTGCCGGCGACGCGCGCAGCTTCTCGATGCTCAGGTCGCGCAGCAGGCCGTTCAACACGTCCTCGATGACGGCGGGCCGCAACGAGCGGCCGTCCTTGTCGAGTTGCAGCTCAAGGACGGCGCGGATGTTTTCCTCGACGTTGAGCTTGCGAAAGATCGACGCTTCCTGCGGCAGGTAGCTCAAGCCCAGGCGTGAGCGCTGGTGGATCGGCAGCCGCTCGACACGCCGGCCTTCAATGCTGATCTGCCCGGCATCGGCGCGCACCAGCCCGACGATCATGTAGAAGCTGGTCGTCTTGCCTGCACCATTCGGCCCGAGCAGGCCGACCACCTCGCCGCTGTCCACCGCGAGGTGCACGTCGGTCACAACCTTGCGCGCACCATAGCTCTTTTCCAGCCCGCTCGCCTCCAGGCGGTGAGGGTGGGCGGTGGCAACATCGACATTCGCGACGCTCACCGGAGCGCTCCGTCCAGCGCCGGGCTGAGCTTGAGCCTGGGCGCCGCTGCGGACGCCGCCTGTGCCGCCGCCTCGGAAGCAGCCGGTGAACCGTCGCGCGGGGTCAGCACCGCGCGCACCCGCCCGCCGGGGTTGCTCGGCGTGACGGCGCCGCCCGACACATTGAAAACTTCGTTGGTGCTGTCGTAGCTGACCAGGTTGCCGGAAATCTCGTCCGCGACCTGAACGCCACGCAGGCGTCGAACCGACGCACTGGTGATGAATTTGATCGTGTTCGACTTGCCGTCGTATTCGAGCCGCTCGGCTTCGCCCTCGATCGTTTCATCGACACCGTCACGCTTCTGGCGAAATGTGGCCGGCCGCGCGGCGCTGCCGATCGCCACGGCCACGTGATATCCCTCGGGCGTTTCGCGAACTTCGATTCGGCCAGCGCGAATGTTCATCGTGCCCTTGGTCACCACGACATTGCCGTTGAAAACGACAAACTGGTTCAGAAGGTCGATCTTGCCCGGCTGGTCAGCCTCGACAGACAGGGGCTTGAGCCGGTCTGCCCGCTCGGCACCCACCGGGCTGCTGATCAGCCCCAACCAGGTGGCCGCAATCAGCCATCGGCCAAGGCCGCTGCGGCGACGGAAGACATTGGAGTGACGATCGAAGGGCATAAGGGCACGAAACTTGCAGACCATTCTAGCCCGCAGGTTTCAAGCCCGGCCCACCCAGGCGCAAGCAAGCGACGCGCCCGCGTCAAAATTCCTTTCCATCCGCCACAACGTTGTGACCGCTGCAGCAGCTGGGTCGCGCTGCGCGAAGCGCCTCAGGTGCCGCTGCGCAGGCGCTTGAGCAGGAAGTCGGTCACTGCCAGCGAGCGCTCGTTCGAGCCGGCCAGGCTGCCTGAGGTGTAGAAGCGACCGTGGATGCCGATCGCGGGCACGCCGTCGATCTTGTACGCCTCGGACAGCTGGTGTGCCTGGCGTGCCTTGGTCTGCACCGAGAACGAATTGAAAACGTCGAGGAATTTGGCGCCGTCCACGCCGTTCTTGGTCATGAACGCGCTGATCTCAGCGGGTTTGTCGAGTCGCGCCCGGTCATTGTGAACGGCGTAGAACACCTTGCGGTGCAGCGTGGCGACCAGACCCATCGCCTCGAGCGCGAAGTAGATGCGCTGGTGCGTGCCATGCGGCTCCGGGCGGAACGCCACCGGGGCACGCCTGAACACCACATCCGCCGGCAGAGTCTTGGTCCAGGCCTCGAGTGCGGGTTCGAATTCATTGCAATGCGGGCAGCCGTACCAGAAGAATTCGACCACTTCGAATTTGCCGTCGGACGGCATCGGCAACGGCTGGCTCAATCGCACGTAGTGCGTGCCTTCCACCGGCCCACCCTGCGCGGCGGCTGGGCCGCTCAGGCCGAGGGCGGTGCCGCCCAGCGTGGCTCCCAGCAGGCTGGCAGAGAAGTTGCGACGTTTCATGGTTCTTTCCTTGTGAACTCGAAGGTGGGGTGGGTGTTACAAAGGCTCGGCGGAAGAGTCATCCGCGGGCCGAAAAGTTCGGGCCAATTGCTGGCTACAACGTCTTGCATTCGCTATTTCTGCACGCGCACGAGCGCGGCCTCGACCCCTGCGCCGCTGAGTTTTTCTTTCGCTGCTTCGGCTTCATCCTTCCGGTCGAACGGGCCGATTCGCACCCGGTACATCGTCTTGCCGGCCTGCTCGCGTTCGCTCAGGCGCGCCTCCAGACCGAGCATCGCCAGCCGGGCACGCTGCTGTTCGGCGTCTTCGCTTTGACCATAGGCGCCGGCCTGCACGAAATAGATGAACGGGTCAGGCAACGGTTTGGTGGACGGCGCCGACGCCGCCCGGGCCGCGGCAATGCCCGCTGGAGCCACCGGCAGGTCCCCCAGAATGGCGGCAGGGTCGCGCGCGCTGGCAGGCGCCGGGCCGCGCGGCCCGGTCGCCTCGGGTGGCAAAGCACCGCCGGCAGGGGACGTGCCAGCCCCACCGGGCAGGGGCTTGCCCGCAACCGCCGGCGCCGCCGGGTTGACTGAACTCGCCGCGGGCTGCGCCTGCTTGCCACGCAACGCACCATTGGGGTCCCAGTTCTTGTTCTTCTCCGCTTCCGCGGCGTCCTGATCCGCGGTGCGCTGCGGCACCTTGTTGACAAATGGCACCGGTACTTTGCTCACATACAGTGCCACCGCCAGCGCGAGCGACAAACCGACCAGCAGGCCGACGATCAGCCCCATCAAGAAGCCACTGCGTTGCACACTCATGCGTTCTCCGTTTCGCGGGCGGAACTGGCCATGCGCTCGGGCGCACTGACACCCAGCAGCGCCAAGGCATTGGCGATGACCTGGCGGCTCGCCAGCAGCAGTGCCAGCCGGGCCGCGCTCAGTTGCGCGTCGTCAAGCAGGAAACGCTCCGCAGCGTAGTAGCTGTGGAACGCGCCGGCCAGATCGCGCAGGTAGAAGGCCACGTCGTGCGGCGCCAGGCTCTGCGCCGCGCTGGCGAGCATGTCGGGATACTCGGCCAGCTTGAGCATCAGCGCGCTTTCGCTGGGTGCGGACAGCAAGGCCAGGTTCGCCGCGCCCAGCGCTTCGACACGCCCGCCACGTTCCACGTACTGCTGCAGCACCGAACAAATGCGCGCATGCGCGTATTGCACATAGAACACCGGGTTTTCGTCGTTCTGCCTGAGGGCGAGGTCGACGTCGAACACAAACTCGGTGTCGGCCTTGCGGCTGATCATGAAAAACCGCACCGCGTCCTTGCTGGTCCACTCGATCAGGTCGCGCAACGTCACATAACGTCCATCGCGCTTGGAAATCTTCACCTCCGCACCGCCACGCATCACCGTGACCATCTTGTGCAGCAGGTAGTCGGGGTAACCCACCGGCGCACCCACTGCCGCGGCCTGGACGCCCGCGCGCACCCGCGCCATCGTGCCGTGGTGGTCGCTGCCCTGGATGTTGATGGCCTTGCTGAAGCCACGCTCGAACTTGTTGACGTGATAAGCGACGTCGGGGACGAAGTAGGTGTACTGCGCAGGGGCCGTTGCCGGCGAGGCCAGCGCCGCCGGGTTCGACTTGCGCATCACACGGTCTTTGTCGTCGCCGAAGTCGGTGGTGCGCAGCCACAGCGCGCCGCCTTCTTCGAAAGTCTTGCCCGAGGCCAGGAGGCGCCGCACCGTGTCGTCGACCCGCCCGCTGGAGTAGAGGCTCGATTCGAGGAAATAGTGGTCGAAGCGCACCCCGAAGGCACGCAAGTCGAGGTCTTGTTCATGGCGCAGGTAGGCCACGGCGAATTGACGGATGCCGTCCAGGTCGCCGATGTCACCCGAGGCGGTGAATTGGCGGTCATCCGCCTGCACGCTGGCACGCGCCTGAAAGGCGGCCGCGATGTCGGCAATGTAGTCGCCGTTGTAGGCCGCTTCGGGCCAGGCCGCATCACCCGGCTTGAGGCCGCGCAGTCGGGCCAGTACCGAGCTTGCGAGGTTCTCGATCTGCACGCCGGCGTCGTTGTAATAGAACTCGCGCGTGACGCTCCAGCCCTGCGTTTCGAACAGGTTGCAGATCGCGTCACCCAATGCCGCCTGACGACCATGCCCGACATGCAGCGGCCCGGTCGGGTTCGCCGAGACGAATTCCACCAGCACCTTGCGCTGCGCGACCGGCCGGTGGCCGAAGCTGCTGCGCGCCTCCAACACCTCGGCCACCACCGCCTGGCGCGCCGCAGGCGTGAGGCGAAGATTGATGAAGCCTGGCCCGGCGATTTCCAGCGCCATCACCCAACGCTGCACGGCCGGCTGGTGTTTCAGCGCGGCAATCAGCGCCTGCGCCACATCGCGGGGGCTCTTTTTGAGGGGCTTGGCAAGCTGCAGCGCGGCGGTGCAGGCCAGGTCGCCATGGGCGGCCTGTTTGGGGGACTCGAACATCGCCTCCAGCCCGGCCTGCGGGCTGATTTCGCGAATCGCCGTTGCCAGCGCCGCGAGCAGCTCCTGTTTGGCTTGGATCATGGGCTGATTCTACGTTTGGCGTGTTCCGCGCCCGGGGCCACGCCGGCCGCACCGGCACGAAGCGCAAAGATGTCCGCGAACCCCGCAGCGACGCGCACTTGTCGACGCTTTGCGGTTTCGCATCACCCCCGCGCGTCAAGGCGGCCGTGCAATGATCTGCGCTCCGGCGCCGTGTGCCGGGCCTGCACCATGTCCACCGACCGCCTTCCCCAGCCTCTGGCCACAGCCGCCGCGCCGCTGCCGCAGCAAATCGGCAAGTACCGTGTGCTGGCCAAGCTGGGGGATGGGGCCACCAGTGAGGTATTTCGCTGTCGTGACGAATTCGGCGATCGCGACGTCGCCGTCAAGCAAGCGCGCAGGGTGGGCAGTGACGGTGGCCCGGAGGGCCACGACGGCCGCTACGCAGAACGCTTCTTTGCCGCCGAGGCGGCTTTGGTCGGGCGGCTCAAGCACCCGAACGTGGTGCAGATCTATGACGCCGTGTCCGACCCGGTGCAGCCCTACCTGGTGATGGAATACGTGGCCGGGAGCACGGTGCGTCCCTATTGCCGCAGCGACCAGTTGCTGCCGCTCGAGCTGATCGTCGAAATCGGCTTCAAATGCGCGATGGCCCTGGGCTACGTGTACCGGCAGGGCGTGGTGCATCGTGACGTCAAACCGGCCAACCTGCTCGTTGAACTGAACAACGGCGCGATCACCGGGGTCAAGATCAGCGATTTCGGCAGCGCACTGAACCTGGGTTCCGATCTCACCCAGATCCACCGGGTCGGCTCGCTGGCCTACATCTCGCCCGAGCAGCTCGAGGGCGCGACGCTCGATTGCCGCTCCGATATGTACTCGCTGGGCGCGGTGCTCTACCACCTGATCGCCGGGCGGGCGCCACTCGACGCACCGGCCCCTGCAGCCATGATGCAACAGATCTACCACCAGCGCCCGACCAGCCTGGCGCCGTTGCGAACCGGCGTCGGCCCCGAGCTGGATGCCGTGATCCAGCGTGCCCTCGCGAAGAACCCGGCCGAGCGCTACCCGGACTGGGATGCGTTTGCGCAGGCGCTCGCCGCGCTGGTGTCGAACCAGCTGGTGCCGCGTGGGCAGATCCAAGGGGTGATGGACTCGGAACGCTTCACGCTGCTGCGCAAACTCGAGTTCTTCGCCGATTTCGGCGACGTCGATCTCTGGGAGGTCGTTCACCGGGCCAAATGGGAGAGGTACCACTTCGGACAGGCGCTTTATCGCAAGGGCGAGGAGGGGCGCACCTTCCACATCATTGCGCAGGGCGAGGTGGAGGTGTTTCGCGAAGGCGAAAAGGTGGCCAAGTTGGGCTCCGGAACCTCGGTGGGCGAAATGGCCTACCTGGCGCCGAACCCGCAATTGCGCCGCCACAGCGCCGACGTGATCGTTTCCAAGCCCACCGCGAGCGTGTCGTTCACGCCCGACGCGCTGGCCCAGCTCAGCACGACCACGCGGCACGCGTTCGACCAGGCGTTCATCCGGGTCCTGGTGCGCCGCCTGCATGCGGCGCACGAATCGTTGGCGCACCCACGCCGGATCCAGTAGGCACGCGATCGACCCCAGGGTCACGCTGTAAAGCCTTTGCGCCGTGACACGCCCGGGCCGTTGTCAACCAGCGGTTGTCGGGTGTCGTTTCCAGCTTGGGGGCGTCAGCCCCGCATGTTCCAATCCGCCCCGGCGATATCGCCCACCAAAACCTTTCAGGAGAACCCATGAAACATCTGATGACCCTTCTGGCCCTGTGCGTGGCCGCGCTTTCGACCCCGGCCTTTGCCACCTCGCACAAGGAGGGCCCGGACATGAAGGCACCGGCCAAGACGAAGCAGCAGAGCAAGATGGCCGATTGCAACAAGGATGCCGCGGACAAGAAGGGCGACGAGCGCAAGGCCTTCATGAAGACCTGCCTGTCGGCGAAGAAGGAAACCCAGCAGGACAAGATGAAGTCCTGCAACGCCGACGCGAAGGGCAAGACGGGCGACGAGCGCAAGGCCTTCATGAAGGAATGCCTCAGTAAGTGATCCCCCGGGAGCGGGCCGCAACGGCTCGCTCGCTCGACACCGCCCGCTCGAAACGGGCGGTTTGCCTTTGCGGCTAGGCGTCCCGGCGTGCCGCCGCGCTGGTCCAGTAGCCGGCGGCGCCGTAGGTGGATTTGAGGAAATCGATCCACAACCTCACCCGAAGGGGCAGGTGCTTGGCATGCGCAAACACGGCGTAAATGCCGTTCGGAGGCGCGATGAACTCATCGAGAACGCTGCACAGCCGCCCCGCGGCCACTTCCTGTTCCACCTCCCAGGTCGAGCGCCAAGCCAGGCCCAGGCCGGCCACGCACCAGTCGTGCAACACCTGGCCGTCGCTGCAGTCGAGCCGGCCACTCGGGCGCAGGTGGGTCAGCGCGCCGGCGATGCTGAACGCCCAGCCACGCGTCTGGCTCGCATCACTGCTCAGCGTCAGGCAGTCGTGGCGCGCCAGATCGTTCGGGTGGCGCGGCATGCCGGCACGCTTGAGGTAGGCCGGTGCTGCAACGCACAAGCGCCTGTTGTCAGCCAAGCGCACGCTCACCAGGCTGCTGTCGGGCAGGTCGCCGACCCGCACGGCGCAGTCCACGCCTTCATTGACGATGTCCACCACCCGGTCGCTCAGATTCAGCGAGATGTGCAGGTCGGGGTGCTGTGCGAGGAAAAGCGGCATCAGCGGCGCCACGTGGCGGCGCCCGAAGCCAGCCGGCGCCGTTACCCGCAAGGTGCCACTCGCCCGAGCCCCTCCAGCACTGACACTTGCTTCGGCGGTGGCCATTTCCGCAAGTAGGCGCTGACAATCATCGAGGAATCCGGCGCCTTCGTGCGTGAGCGAGATGCGCCGGGTGGTGCGCACCAGCAACTTCACGCCAAGCCGTTCTTCCAGCGCATCGATGTGGCGCCCGATCACCGCCGGAGCCACGCCTTCGCTCTTGGCGACGGCGGTGAGGCTGCCCTTGTTCGCCACCGCAACAAACGATTCGATCTGCCTGAGTCGGTCCATGCCCCTCGATTATGGGGAGTCGCGCGACTCACCTTGTGCGCCACGCCACCCGTGCGCGGCGTGCACGGCCTCCGGCGGCAATCGCGTGGCGCGCGGCCGATTGGGTTACCGTCCGCACGGAACCTACCGCATTCGCGCGGGTAATGAAACGCCTCGGATCGAATAGATTCACGCTCATGGATTTGAAACCAGCCCACCGCCCCGGCGCGGTATTGTTCGACGCCTACGGCACGCTGTTCGACGTCTACAGTGTCGGCGCGCTGGCCGAGGCCTCGTACCCCGGCCAGGGCGAACGCCTGAGCCTGCTTTGGCGCGACAAGCAGATCGAATACACCCGGCTGCGTTCAATGAGCGGGCGCTACCAGCCGTTCTGGGACATCACGCGCGACGCGCTGCGCTTTGCGGTGCGCCGCCTCGGCCTGGCCGAGGACGACTCGCGCGAAGAGCGCCTGCTTCAGCAATACCTTCGCCTCGACCCGTTTGCAGAGAATCGGGGCGTGCTCGAAGCCCTGCACCAGCGCGGCGTGCGCACCGGTGTGCTGAGCAACGGCGACCCGGGCATGCTGCAGCAGGTGATTGCCCATGCAGGCTTTTCGGCCTGGCTCGATCCGGTGCTCAGCGTGCAGAGCACGGCCCGATTCAAGACCGACCCGGCCACTTACGCGCTGGGTACCAGTGCGCTCGGCCTTGCCGCCAATGACATCCTGTTTGTGTCCAGCAACGGCTGGGACGCGATCGGCGCCACCTGGTTCGGCTACACGACGCTGTGGATCAATCGCGCCGGCGCGCCGCTCGAACAACTTGGTACCGAACCCACCCGCATCGGCAGCAGCCTGCGCGACGTGCTCGAGTTCTTTGCCTGATCTTCCCTTTCACAGATTCGCTTTCACCCTTTCCCTTCCACCCCCATGCCCGAGACCCAGACATGACCGCGCGAATCCAATGCCACCGCCTGAGGGTGGCCGACCCCCTGTTCCGTTTCATGGAAGACGAGGTGCTGCCAGCCGTCGGCCTGGACAGCGCAAAGTTCTGGAGCGGCTTCGACGCCCTGGTACACGATCTGGCGCCGAAAAATCTGGCCCTGCTCGCCGAGCGCGACCGCTTGCAAGCGGCGCTGGACGACTGGCACCGCCGGCACCCGGGCCCGATTCACGACATGGCGGCCTATATCGCCTTCCTCGAGGGCGTTGGCTACCTGCAGCCGCGCCCGGTGGGCACGAAGGTCACGACGACGAATGTCGACGCCGAACTGGCGCTGCAGGCCGGGCCGCAACTGGTGGTTCCGCTGCTGAATGCACGCTATGCGCTGAATGCTGCGAACGCGCGCTGGGGGTCGCTCTACGACGCCTTGTACGGCACCGACGTGGTCCCCGACAGGTTCGGTCCGCGCACCGGCCCCTACAACGCGCAGCGCGGCGCGGCCGTGATCGCGTATGCGCGCACCGTGCTCGACAACGCCGCGCCGCTGCTCGGTGACGCGTCGCACCGGGATGCCGTCAACTACAGCTGCCGCTCTGGCCAGCTGGTGGTGAGTCTGGCCAGCGGTTTGCACGTGGGCCTGAAGGATCCGAGCCGCTTCGTGGGCTTCAAATCCGACGACGGCGTGGCGCTCAACTCGGTGTTGTTGTGCAACCACGGCCTGCACATCGACATCCTGATCGACCGCAAGACCCCCATCGGCAGCACCGATCCCGCCGGCATTTGCGACGTGGTCCTCGAAGCCGCCCTGTCGACCATCCTCGACCTGGAGGATTCGGTGGTCGCGGTCGACGCCGACGACAAGGTGCTGGGCTACCGCAACTGGCTTGGCATCCTGCAGGGCACGCTCAGCGAAACAATCAGCAAAGGCGGCAAGACGACGCTGCGCAGCCTCAACCCGGACCGCGTCTACACCACGCCCGGCGCCGGCACGCTGCGCCTGCACGGCCGCTCATTGCTGTTCGTGCGCAACGTCGGCCACCTGATGAACAACCCGGCGATCCTCTACGGTGAAGGCGACGACGCAGGCCTGGAAATTCCCGAAGGCATCCTCGACGCGGTGATCACCACCGCGATCGCGATGGTCGATCTGCAGCGGCGCGGCAAGGCCGAGATCGTCAACTCGCGCGCAGGTTCGGTCTACATCGTCAAACCGAAGATGCATGGCCCGGCCGAAGTGGCGTTCGCCTCCGAGCTGTTCTCGCGCGTCGAAGCCATGCTGAGCCTGGAGCCCAACACCGTCAAGCTCGGCATCATGGACGAAGAGCGACGCACGAGCGTGAACCTCGAGGCCTGCATCGCCGCAGCGCCGGCACGCGTCGCGTTCATCAACACGGGCTTCCTCGACCGCACCGGCGACGAGATGCACACCGCCATGCTCGCGGGCCCGATGCTGCGCAAGGGCGACATGAAGAACACCGCCTGGATCCGCGCCTATGAACGCAGCAACGTGATTGCCGGCCTGGCCTGCGGACTGCGCGGCAAGGCGCAGATCGGCAAGGGCATGTGGGCGATGCCGGACCTGATGGCCGACATGTTGAAGCTCAAGGTCGCCCATCCGATGGCCGGCGCAAATACGGCCTGGGTGCCCTCGCCGACCGCGGCCACGCTGCACGCGCTGCACTACCACGCGATCGACGTCGCCGCCGTGCAGCTGCAGCTCGAAAAGGAAGACGCCGGGGCGGCGCGCCAGGGGCTGCTCGAAGACATCCTCACCGTGCCGGTGGCGCCTGCCGTGAACTGGAGCGACGCCGAGCGCCAGCAGGAAGTCGACAACAACGTGCAGGGCATCCTGGGTTACGTGGTGCGCTGGGTCGACCAGGGCGTGGGCTGCTCCAAGGTGCCCGACATCCACAACGTCGGCCTGATGGAAGACCGCGCCACATTGCGCATCAGCAGCCAGCACATTGCCAACTGGCTGCACCACGGTGTGGTCAGCGAAGCCATGGTGCGCGCCAGTTTCGAGCGCATGGCCGCGGTGGTTGACGGGCAAAACGCCGGTGACCCGTTGTACCAGCCGATGGCCGGCCACTTCGACACCTCGGCGGCGTACCAGGCGGCGTGTGACCTGGTCTTCAAGGGTCGCGAGCAGCCGAACGGCTACACCGAGCCGCTGCTGCACGCCTGGCGGCTCAAGGTCAAGGCGATGTCCTGAATCGGCGCGCCGTCAACGTGCGGGCGCGGTGCGGCGGGCACGTTGACGCGCGACAGTCAGGCGCGCCCGGGCTTGCTCAACCCTCGCGGCGAGCTTCGCAGGGCACACAACGCATGGCGTGGGGCTGCAGGCGCAGCCGGTCGAACGGGATGGCGCTGCCGCAGTCGGTGCAGTAACCATAACCCTCGCCCTTGATTCGTGTCAGCGCCCGACTGATCTGGCCGAGTTCATCGAGTTCCCGATCCGTCATCGCAAGATCAACCTCGCGGTCGGAATCGCGCTGCGGCGCGTCGTCGGCATCGCTGGTCAGCACGTCGCGGGCGTGGTCGGCGCGCGTCTGGTGGCCCTGGTGGTCCGCCGTACGCAGGTCGAGCTCGTGCTGGCGCAGTGTGAGTGCGGCTTCGAGTTGGGCTTTCTGCCCGGGAGTGAGATGCTTGGCCATGGTGAAACGCCTCCAGGGGCGATCCTGAACCGACCCCGGCGCTTGTGTCTTGATATGCATCAGGTGCAGTGAAGGCAGCGACGTCGGTCCGACGCCTTGTTCAGCTGCCTACAATTCGCCGCCCCGGCCCGCCCCGGTTCCACCAAGCCACCCACCGATGTCCGCTCCCCCTTTGCCCGAGTCCTGCGATGTCCTGGTGGTTGGCGCCGGCCCCGCCGGCAGCGCCTGCGCACTGACACTCGCGCGTGCCGGCGTGCAGGTCCTGCTGGTCGACGCGCAGGCGTTTCCGCGCGACAAGGTGTGCGGCGATGGCCTGATTCCGGACGCGCATGCGGCGCTGCGCCGGCTCGGCGTGCTCGATGAGGTGATGCAGGTGGCGCACCGGGTCGGGCATGTGGCGTGCATCGGCCCGCGCGGCGGCCGCGTCGACGTCCCCGGCAAACTCGCTGTGCTGCCGCGCCGCGCGCTCGATGACCTCCTGTGCCGCGCCGCGGTGCGCGCCGGCGCCGATTTCCACGCACCAGTGCGCTTCGAGGCGCCGCGCATCGAAGCCGGCCGCGTGGTCGGCGCACGCCTGAACAGCGGCGCGCAATCCCACGACATCGCGGCGCGCTGGGTGGTGCTGGCCACCGGTGCCGTGCCGCAGGCCTTGATCGCTGCCGAGATGTGCACACGCCGCGTGCCCACCGGTGTGGCACTGCGCGGTTACGTGAAGAACGATGCAATGGTCGAGCGCATCACCGAGCTGGAGGTCGTCTGGCACAAGAAGCTGCGGCCCGGCTATGGCTGGATCTTCCCGTGCGGCGATGGTGTGTTCAACATTGGCGCCGGCGTGCTGCACAGCCACTCCGAAGTGCGCGACGATGGCAAGCTGGGCATGAAGGACGTGAATCTGCGCGACCTGCTCAAAGTGTTCGCCGAGTGTTATGCACCGGCGCGCGACCTGATGGCCGGAGGTACGCTGGTCGGTGAGACGAAGGGGGCCCCGCTGCGTTGCACCCTCGAAGGTGCACGCTGGAGCCGCCCGGGCTTGCTGGTCACCGGCGAGGCAGCCGGCAGCACCTACGCCTTCACCGGCGAAGGCATCGGCAAGGCGATGGAAACCGGCATCCTGGCCGCCGAAGTGCTCACGCCCGCCTCCGCGCGGTCGAACGACGATGCCGCGCTGTGCCGGCAATACGACGCGTCGCTGGCGGCCTTGAAACCACGTTTCGATCTCTACGAGCGCGCCAACCACGTGAACGCCCACCCGTGGCTGGCCGATTTGCTGATCTGGCGCGCGCGGCGCAGCGAACGGCTGCGCCGGCGCATGGCGGGCGTGCTCGACGAAACCAGCAACCCGGGCCACCTGCTCACCCTCAAGGGCATGACGCGGCTCTTCACCGAGTAGGCGGCGGGCCGGGCGCGGCCGCGGCGCCGTCAGCGGCGTTCGCGTTTGTCGCGATGCGTGCCATTGCACCGTCCTGAGACACTCTCGGTCCCGCTGGTCCTTCGAGACCACACGCCGAGACCACACGCCGAGACCGCACGCCGAGACCGCACGCCGAGACCGTACCCCATGGCCGCCGCCCCCGCACCCCGCTTCGACATCTTCTACCGCCACGACGACCTGACCCGGCTGCTGCTGAGCTACGCCGAAGCGTTCCCGCAGCTGGTGTCGATCCGGTCGATCGGGCGCAGCTTCGAAGGGCGCGACATCTGGCTCGCCAGCGTCACCAACACCGCCACCGGCGTGGACACCGACAAGCCGGCGTTCTGGGTCGACGCCAACATCCACGCGGCCGAACTCACCGCGTGCACCACGGTGCTGTACTACCTGAACTGGCTCACCGCAGGCTACGGCCAGCCCGGCGAGCAAGGGCGCGCGATCACGCAACTGCTGGATACGCGCGTGCTCTACCTGTGCCCGCGCCTGAACCCGGACGGCGCGGAACTCGCACTCGCCGAGCGGCCGCGCCACATCCGTTCGAGCACCCGCCACTATCCGTTCGATGAAGCGCCGGTCGACGGCCTGAGCGTCGAAGACGTCGACGCCGACGGCCGGGTGCTGATGATGCGCATTCCCGATCCGCACGGCAGCTACAAGAAGAGCGCACTCGACCCGCGCCTGATGGTGGCCCGGGAGCCGGGCGAATTCGGCGGCGAGTACTACCGCGTCCTGCCCGAGGGCACGCTGATCAACTACGACGGCCTGACCGTCAAGGTCAACCCCGACATCGAAGGGCTGGACCTGAACCGCAACTTCCCGGCCCAGTGGCGCCAGGCGTTCGAACAGGTCGGCGCCGGTGCCTACCCGACCAGCGAGCCGGAAGTGCGGGCGATGGTCGATTTCGTGATGCAGCACCCCAACATCGGTGCGGCCATCAGCTACCACACCCACAGCGGCGTCATCCTGCGTCCGTTCGGCACCCAAAGCGACGACGAGATGATTCCCGAGGACCTGTGGTCCTACAAACGTTTCAGCGAGCTCGGCGCCAGGCTCACGGGGTACCCGGCGATCAGCATCTATCACGATTTCAGGTACCACCCCAAAGAGGTCATCGGCGGCACCCAGGACTGGCTCTACGAACACCTGGGCGCGCTGTTCTGGGTGGTCGAGTTGTGGTCGCCCAACAAGGAAGCCGGCATCAGCGAGTACAAGTGGATCGACTGGTACCGCGAACATGCGCCCGAAGACGACCTGAAGCTGCTGCAGTGGAGCGACAGTGCCTGCGGTGGCCAGGCGCATGTGGACTGGAAGCCGTTCCAGCACCCGCAACTCGGTGCGCTCGAGATCGGCGGCTGGGACAAGATGAACTACTGGCGCAACCCGCCGCCGCACCTGCGCGAGCGCGAAGCCGCGCGATTTCCCGGCTGGATGACCCAACTGGCGCTGTCGCTGCCGCGCCTTGAGCTGCTGCGCACCGAGGTGCGCGCCCTCGGGCCCGACACCTGGCGCATCAAGCTCGCGGTGGCGAACAGCGGCTGGCTGCCGGCCTACGTGACGAAACGCGCGCTGGCACGCAAGGTGGTGCGCGGCGTGCTGTTCGAAATCCATCTGCCCGAGGGCAACACGGCCGTTTCGCTGGTCAGTGGCAAACACGGCATGGAAGGACCGCAACTGGAGGGGCACGCGCCGAAGACGTCGCTGCAAGCCTTCCTGCCGAACCGCGAAGTGACCGCCGACCGCGCCGTGGCCGAGTGGGTGGTGCGCGCGCCGAAAGGAACGCACCTGGCGGTGTCGGCGCGAGCCGACCGCGCTGGCGCGGTGCGAACCGAGGTCAGCCTGGACTGATCCAAACTGGCAACTTGGGAGTGCACTCAGGAATCGCGGGCCGTCGGCCTGGGCGGCTCGAAGCGCTGCGCCGGCCGTTGCGCCTTGGCGTAAAGCGGCGTCACCTTCGGCAGATTGGCCTCGATGTCCCGGATGCGCGACGGGCCGGTCGGGTGGGTGCTGAGGAATTGCGGCGGCGCGCCCTTGCTGGCCTGTGCCATCTTCTGCCACAGCGTCACGCCGGCGCCGGGGTCGTAGCCGGCGCGCGCGGCAAGTTCCAGGCCAACCAGGTCGGCCTCCGATTCGTCTTCGCGGCCGAACTTCAAGGTCAGCAACTGGCCACCCATGTCGGCCGCCAGGCGGCCGGCGTTGCCGAGCCCGAAAATCGCCGAACCGATTTCGATCGCGCCGCGCGTCGCGGCCGTCTTGCCCATCCGCTCGCGCGCATGCTCGCGCAACGCATGCGCCGCTTCGTGGCCCATGATCATCGCCACCTCGTCATCATTGAGCTGCAACTGGTTCAGGATGCCGAAGTAGAACGCGATCTTGCCGCCGGGCATGCAGAAGGCGTTGACCTGTTTGCTGCCGAACAGATTGACTTCCCATTTCCAGTCGCGCGCGCGCGGGTTCCACTCAAAGGTGTGAGGAATGATGCGTTGCGCGATTGCGCGAAGCCGGATCAGCTGAGGGTGGTTGTCGGGCGCGAGCGCCTTTTGCTGCGAAGCTTGCTGCCGCATCTGCAGGTATTGCTGGGACGCCGCCCGCTCGATCTGTTCGGCCGACACCAGCTTGGAGAACTGCGACTCCCGGCCGACATCGACCCCCTCGCGCGCCCAGGCGGGCAATGCCGCGCTGGCGGCAGCCCCCAGCACGGCGAAACCAAACCAGCGGCGTTGCGGCGAATGCGCCGCGCGGCAGCAGTGGCAACCCCAGGTCGGTGCTTGCAGCATCTTGTCATCCAGGTCTTGCTTCATCGTCTTCCCCCACCGAGTCGAAACGCCAGGGCCACAGTTTGGCCCACGCCTTCAACGCGCGTCTGTGCGGTCGAGCATACGGCGCACCTGCGGCAGCAGCGCATAGGCCGGAAAGCTGAGCCAGAAGGTCAGGAAGAAGTAGGCTGCGTAACCCATTTCCTGCGCGCCGATGCCGCCCGCCCAGCCCGCCACGGCGCGGCTGAACGCAAAGATGCTCGACAGAATCGCGTATTCGGTGGTCGCCTTGGCGCGGCTCGTGATCGCCATCAGAAATGCCAGGAAAGCGCCGGTTCCCAGGCCGCCGGTAAAACTCTCCAGGCCGCTGGCGGCGTACACGATCGCCTGGTGGGCTATCACGATATCGCCGCCCTGCGCGGCCGCCGGGATGACCGACGCCGCCCAGGCGTAGCCCAGATTGGACAGCGCCTGCCACAGGCCCAGCAGCCACAGGCCCTTGTAGATGCCGCGCGTATCCACGTACCAGCCGCCCAGCAGGCCGCCGCCGATCGACAGCGCGAGGCCAAGGTTGACGCTGACCAGGCCGATCTGCTGCGCGGAAAATCCGCTGTCGACCCAGAACGGCTTGACCATGAAGCCCATCGCCGCGTCGCCCAGCTTGAACAGCAAGATGAACAGCAGGATCGCCAGCATGCCCGGGCGCGACAGCAGCTCGACCCAGGCGCCGAACACGGGCCCCTGACGCAGCAGCTGGGCCCGCGGCTGGCGCGCAGCGCCGACCATGATGGCCGCACCGAGGAACATCAAGCCGACCGGAATCGCGCCGCGAAACCACCAGCTGCCGCTCCATTGCGCCAAGCCGGCCCAGCCGGCCGCCTTGGCCAGTGGCGCCAGCACCGGCCACAGCAGCCCCGCAATCACGCAGCCCAGCGCCAGCAGCCAGGCGGGCTGGTCACGCAACAAGCCAAATTCGGTCGCGACATTGCTGCGGTCACTGAGCACCGTTTTTTCCACCGGCGCCAGCAGCGCGCCAACCGCGTTGACGGCAAACATCGCCGCGCCCAGAAAGTAGGCCACGCCCCAGCCGAGCCAGCCCGACACCATCAGCAAGACGCCGGCGAAGATCATGCCGACGCGGTAGAAGCCGATGCGAAAGCCGTTCGCCAGGCCGTATTCGTGACGGTCGAGCAGCTCGATCGTGTAGCCGTCGGTGGCGATGTCGTTGGTCGCCGAGAGCACCGTGAACGCGCCGATCGCCAGCCACACCCAGGGGCCGAACACCACACTCGCGCCGCCAGCACCATCCAGCGCGGCATGGCCGAACCAGGCCATGACACACGCCATGCCGGCGTTCGCACCGCTCACCCAGCGCCGATGGTGGCGCGCCCAGTCGACTGCCGGAGCCCAGAGGAACTTCACCGTCCACGCCAGGCCCAACAAACTGAGCAGGCCGATGTCGGCGAGGTTGACGCCCTGCTGGCGGAAATAGACCGGGAAGATGTCGTAGAACACCCCGAGCGGCAAACCCTCGCTGAAATACAGCAGTGCGACCCAGAAGAGTTTGCGGCGGTACACAGGGCCGATCACGGCCGCAGGGGGTATCGCCGTCACCGGTTGCGTCATCGGGGCATTCTATTGACGCCCGCCCGCAGTTCGAATGGCTGCGACGCGTGCAGCCCGCGCCACGACGCGCCAAACCACTCAGGGTGTGGCGGTTCCCTGCCGGTGAATCGCTTCGGCCAACGCCAGCAGCCGCTCGCGCGGCAATTCACCGACCAGCGCATAGCCGGTGGCGGCGCCATGCGCGCTGTCGCCCTCGACCCAGTAGAACATGCCCAGCGGCCCCTGCTGCTCGTAGCGGAACGAAGCCGCCGTGCCGGGGTCGGGTTTGCGCAGGTACACGGTCACGCGCGCCGGCTTGACAGTGGCGTCGCTGGCGGCGTCGGCCGGTGCCACGGCCTGGTACATCAGCTGCGCGCTCGGCCCCGCGCCGTCGGGCAGCAATCGACCGCCGACGAGTTCGAAGCCCTGCTCGTGCAAATCGAACAGCTTCACCGGCACGTCGAGGCGCTTGGTCAGCCAGCGGCTCAGGTGCTCTTCCTGCGCCTTCACCTCCACCGCATGGCGGACTTCGGGCACATAGACGCGGTGCGCAAGCGCGGCGCGTTGCACCCAGGCGTTGGGCGGGTTCACCGCCGACGCCAGCGGAGGGGCCGTCGGCCGGCCCTGCCACGCCACCCCGGCGCCGACCACGCCACCGAGCAGGAACACCACCAGCGCGGCGGCCCAGGCCTGCCAATGCCGCCAGCCGATGCCGGGTGCGCCGCGCATCACGGCGCGCCTGAGCCGGGCCGGCACCGGCTCGCTCAACACACCGTCAAGGTGGATGCGCAGCGCCTCGCGGTCGGCGGCCCACAGGCGCACCTGGGCAGCGTCAAGCGGATGATCGTGCAGCCAGGCTTCGATCTCGGCGCGGCGCTCGGGCGTGAGTTCGCCGTCGAGCCAGGCGTTGAAGTCGGTATCGTCAAAAGGGGCATTCATGGCAGGACCACCTGGGACAGCATCAGACAACCCGGCGCAGCGGCTGCGACGGGCGCGGCGGCTTGCCATCGAGCAATTCACGCAGAGCGACGCGGCCGCGCGACACGCGCGACATCACGGTGCCGATCGGAATGCCCAGCACCTCGGCACATTCGGCGTACGACATCTGCTCCAGGCTCACCAGCAGCAGCGGCTCGCGCTGTTCGATCGGCAACTGGCGCAGCGCAGCGATGAGGTCGATGCGCAAACCCACGTCCACGCCCACCGCGGGCACCAGCTCGGCCTGGCCATCAAAGGCTTCGGCCATCGGCATGCGCGCATGGCGGCGCCGATCGTCCATGTATGCGTTATGTGCGATCGACACCGTCCAGAGCAGGATGTCGCGGCGCTGGTCGAACTGATGCCAATGCGCGAGCGCGCGCTCCAGCGTGGTCTGCACCAGGTCGTCGGCCGCATTCGCGTCGAACACCAGCGAGCGTGCATAGCGCCGCAGGCGTGGAATGGCGCTCAGCAGTTGGTGGCGAAAGGCGGCAGGGGCATTCACGACAAGGCATACGCAGGGCGCTGGCCGATTATTCCGCCGTCTCGGGTGCCGACCGTGCGTTTGCACACGCACCGGCCCCCATCCCGCCCGAACCCGGCGGACTTTGCGAGCGTGCACGGCACAGCGCTGAGCTGGACCTTAAGAAAACCGCGGGTCCGCGTATCACCCTTTGGATTCTGGGCAATCTCGCAAGGTCGCGCCTGCAGGCGCACCGGCTCAGGACGGCGGGTTTGCCACCCGCCGCGCCGCAAACGCGACAAACCAGGCCACACAGTCGGCGTTCGCCATCGCGTCGAGCTTGAACACCTGCTCGGCCGGCGTGCCAAGCAGCAGCTTCTTGACCGGCAATTCCATCTTCTTGCCCGACAAGGTGCGCGGCACCGCGCTGACCTGGAAGATCTCGTTGGGCACATGGCGGGCCGACAGCGCGTGGCGGATCTCGTGTTTGATGCGGCCGGTGAGCGTTGCGTCGAGCCTGACTCCTTCGCGCAGCACCACGAACAGCGGCATGTAGCTTTCGCGCCCCAGGTATTCGAGGTCGACCACCAGGCTGTCGAGCACTTCCGGCATCGCCTCCACGGCGCGGTACAGCTCCGACGTGCCCATGCGGATGCCGTGGCGGTTGATGGTGGCATCGCTGCGGCCATAGATGATCGCGCCGCCGCGTTCAGTGATGCGAATCCAATCCCCGTGTCGCCAGACGCCGGGGTACATGTCGAAATAGCTGTCGTGGTAGCGCTGGCCCACGCGCGCAGCGCCGGGCCGACCCACGCCGGGCGTGACCGCGGCGGGGGCGCCTGCGGCAGTCGCGCCCGAAGGCTGCATCGGAGCATCGCCCCAGAAGTACAACGGCATCGACGGCATCGGCTGGGTGCAGACCAGCTCGCCGACGTCGTCCACGAGCGAGCGGCCGCGGCCGCTCGCATCGGGGTCGCCCCAGGCTTCCACGGCCGCACCCAGGCAACGGCATTGCATCTCGCCGTCAACCACCGGCAAGGTCGGCAGGCCACCGACGAAGGCGCCGGCAAAGTCGGTGCCGCCCGCGATCGCCGTCAACCAGATCGGCCGGCCGTTCACCTGCGGCAGCCGCTCGTGAACCCAGCGGTAGGCATCGATCGCCAGCGGCGAGCCGGTCGAGCCGATCGCGCGCAGCCGCGACAAGTCGGCCACCTCGGTGGGCCGAACGTCGGCCTTCAGGCAGCTCGCATAGAACGCGGCACCGGCGCCGAAAAACGTCACCCCGGCGTCGGCAGCGAAACGCCACAGCGTGGTCCAGTCGGCCTGGCCCTGGCGGCCGGAAGGGCTGCCGTCGAACATCGCCACCGTGGTGCCGCCGAGCAGTGCGCCGACCTGCGAATTCCACATGATCCAGCCGGTCGAGCTGATCCAGAAGTAGCGGTCGCCGGTCTCGGCGCTGCGTCCGAGGTTGTTGTGCAGGCCGCCCATCTTGAGCGCCTCGAGCATCACGCCGCCATGGCCATGGACGATGGGTTTGGGCAGGCCCGTTGTGCCGCTGGAATAGACGATCCACAGAGGGTGGTCGAAGTCCAGCCAGACCGGTGCGGCGGTTTCGCTGGCCGCGGCGAGGGTGTCGAAATCGTGTGCACTACGTTGCGCGCTCGCCAGCCGCGCCGGGTCGGACTGCGGGTCGAGATTGCGCAAAAGCACGGCATGGCGAACGCTCGGCAACGCATCGAGCAATTCCACCAGCAGCGCCTGCCGGTCGTGCGCGACGCCTGCATAGACATAGCCGTCGCAGCCGATCAGGACACTGGGTTCGATCTGGCGGAAGCGGTCGAGTACCGCCACCGGGCCCATGTCGGGCGAACACACCGACCAGACCGCGCCGATGCTCGCACACGCCAGAAACGCCACCACCGTCTGAGGCACGTTGGGCAGGAAGGCGCAGACGCGGTCGCCCGGTTTGACGCCCATGCGCACATAGGCCGCAGCGAGCGCACCGACCTGGCGGCGCAGCTCGGCCCAACCCAGGGTGTGCAGTTCGCCGCGCTCGCGAAGGCGCTCGCTCTGGAACACGATCGCCGGCTGCTGCGCCTTCTCGTTCGCCTCGACATGGCTGAACAGGTGCGCCGCATAGTTGAGCCGCGCCCCTGGAAACCAGCGCGCCCCGGGCATCACCGGGTCGACCAACACCTGCGTCCAGGGCGTCGGTGAACGCAGCTCGAAATGGTCCCAGATCGAACCCCAGAACGCATTCAGGTCCGCCACCGACCAGCGCCACAGCGCGTCGTAGCCGGCCGTCGTGGTGGGGTCGAAGTGCAGGCCGCGTTCGCGCGCCAGCCAGCGTGTGTAGCGCAGGATGCGGGGTTCGGGCAGGGGCATCATGGTGGGTTCGAGCTCGGCCGTTGGGCCGCCAAGGGTCGGCATCAAGATGACGCCGGTCAGGAACTCTAAGGGCTCGCCGCGTCGACACCGACGTAGCGCCACAGGTCCCGGCTGAAGGGGTGGCGCCAATGGCCACGCACCCACGGTTGCTGCAGGTCGTTGACGATGTTGTGCGCGTGCACCTTGTAGGGCATGTAGGCGACGAGCAGGTTGCTCGCCTGTTTCATCACGGCAATGCGTTCGGGTCCGTCGGGCATTGCACTCTGGCGCTCGAACAGGCGGTCGTATTCGGGCAGCTTGAAGTGCGCATCGTTCGATTCGCTCGCGTTCGGGCCATAGCCGATGCCCAGGAAGAAGCCACCGTCGGGCGACGCGGCGACCCAGGTGAAGCCCCACATCATCAACGCGCCGGCGCGCGACTTCTTCAGCAGGTCGGGCCAGGTGGCGATGTCGAATTCCATTCGCAACCCGACCGCCGCCATGTGCTTGCGCCACACCTCGTTGCGCCGGCGCGAGGCCTGGTCTGGCAGAGATGCCAGGCGCAACACCAGTGCGCTGCCGTCGGGCTGCTCGCGCCAGCCGTCGCCATTGCGGTCCACGTAGCCGAACACGTCGAGCAGCGCCATCGCCTCGGCGCGGCTGTGCCGGCTCATTTCGCTGCGATACGCTGGCACATAGCCCGAAGTGAACGGCGGCACGACCGACTGCGCCAGCGTCGCCTGGCCATTGCGCACCAGGCGGTTCGCTTCGTCACCGTCGTAGGCAAGCGCAATCGCGCGGCGCAGCGCCACCTTCACCGGGGTGTTTCCGCCGACCGTCGGATCGTCCATGTTGAAGTAGCTCATCGTCATGTCGGGCTGCAAGGCGCGCTGCAGCCGCACTCCCTGGCGCTGAAGGTGAGCGGCCAGCTGGTCACCCGGAATCGCCAGCGGCGCGAAGCCGTTGGGCAGCTCGACCAGGTCGAGCGCGCCGTTGACGAACGCAAGCCAGCGCGGCTGGTCTTCCGTGATCACGCTGATCTCGATCCGGTCCACCAGCGGCAGGCGCCGGCCCGCCAGTTCGACGCCGAGCCGCTGCGCTTGGGCATCGTCAGGCGCCGGTTCGGCTTCAAAGAACTGCGCACGAAATGCCGGGTTGCGAACCAGCTCGATTCGCGAGGCGCGTCGCCACGACGCCAGCCTGAACGGCCCGGTGCCCACCGGGTGCGCGGCTACATCATCGGCGTAGGCCTGCACCACCTCGCGCGCCACCGCCCCGGTGTACAGCGGCGCCGCAAAGTTGTAGTGAAAGCGCGGCCCCGGCGCGCCCAGGCGAACCCGGAAGGTATAGCGGTCGAGCGCACGAATGCCTTCGACCTCGTGGTCGTAATTGAACGGCGTCTTGCTGCGCCGCGCCGTTTCGCGCAGTTCCGACAGGCCGAGCAACCTGGCGTTCTCGAAGATGTAGACGTTTTCGGCGTTGTACTTCGGGTCGTAGAAGCGCTTGACGGTGTAGACGTAGTCCTGCGCGACCAGCTCGCGCGGCCGGCCGCCGAATGCCGGATCGTCGGCGAAGAAGATGCCGGGCCGGATGCGGAACGTGAAGCTCGTGAAGTCGGTAGAGATCTCCGGCATCGCCGCAGCGGTTTGCAGGCGCAGCTTCAGCGGCCGGGCGAGGTGGTCGTACGCCAGCGGCGACTCGAAGATGCTCGACACCACCGTGCTCGAATTGAAGTCGGAGATCTGCACCGGGTCGAAACCGGTTTCGGCGGTGTTGAACGCGACGCGCAGCGTGTTGGCGACCCCCCCGCCACGACCTTCGCGCGCGGCTGTTGCAGCGAGGTGGCGGCGAGCATCGCCGCCGAGCCCGTGAGCCAATCGCGACGGTCCATCAAAGGCTCACTTCAACGGACGCCGGGACTCGTCGATGTCGACGTAGTGCCACCATTGGCGCGCGAACGCCGGCCGCCGGTAGCCCAGCAGCTGCGGATGCGTCAGGTCGGTGAGGATGCGGTGCACGTTGTACTTGTGCGGCGCGAGTGCGCTGACGATATTCTGCGCCTCGCGCACGAGTGCCAGGCGCTGCGGCCCGTCGGGCAGGCTCTTGGCCTGGCGCACCAGGGCGTCGAAACGTTCGTCGCGAAAGCGTGCCAGGTTCTGGCCGCCGCTGTCAGGGCCGTACAGCAGCACCAGGCCCTCCTGCACGTCGGGGCCGTTCGCCGTGTAGCCGAGCTGCCACAACATCAATTTGCCGGCGCGCGCCGCCTTCAGCTGCTCGGGCCAGCGGCCGGTCTTGATGACCAGGCGCAGGCCGAGATCGTCCATGTTCTTCTTCCACAGCTCGTCGAACTGGCGCGAGATCGAATCGGGCTGGCTCGCATATTCCAGCGCCAACGCCTGGCCGTCGGGCTGTTCGCGCCAGCCGTCGCCATCGCGGTCGACGTAGCCGAAGAGGTCGAGCAGCGCCTTCGCGCGCGGCAGGTCGTAGTCGCTGTTCACCGACTTGTACGCCGGGTCGTAGCCGTAGGTGCCCGGCGCGACCCACGATTGCGCCGGAATCGCCTGGCCGCGCCGCGCCAGCATGATTTCGCGGTTCACGTCGGTGCTCAGGCTGATGGCACGTCGCAGCGCCACCTGCGCCGGCGCGGTGCCGCCGACGAGCGGGTCGTCCATGTTGAAGTAGAACAGCGTGAAATCGGTGCCCAGCACCCGATGCAGGCTCACGCCCTGGCGCGCCAGGTTGGGCGCGAGCTTGCCGTTCGGTGCCGCCACGGTGGCGAATTCGAGCGGCACGGTCACCTGGTCGAACTGGCGGTTCAGGAACGCCAGCCAGCGCGGCTGGCTTTCTTCGATGATGGCCACCTCGACCCGGTCGACCATCGGCAGGCGCCGGCCTTTGAAGCGGGCCGCGATCTCCCGGCCGGCGGCGTCATCGTCATTGGGTTGGGCATCGAAGAACACCTCCCGGTACTGCGGGTTGCGCTCCAGCGTGATCAGTGAACTGCGCCGCCAGTTCGCGAGCCGGAACGGCCCGGTGCCCACCGGGTGCGCCATGATCTTGTCGCCGTATTGTTCAACCACTTCGCGCGCCACCGCGCCGACCACACCACTGTCGGCCAGTGTGAACAGGAAGCGCGGGCGCGGCTGCTCGAAGCGGAACTGCAAGGTGTAGCGGTCCAGCACGCGCAGCCCTTCCACCTCGGCGTCGTAGTCGAACGGCTTGCCGGTCTTCAGCGCAGCGTCACGCAGCGCGTTCAGGCCGAGCACGCCTTCTTCGACGAAGGCCGACGCCAGCGCGCTCTTGTTCGCCGGGTCGTAGTAGCGCTTCCAGGTGTAGGCGTAGTCCTGCGCGATCAGCTCGCGGGGTCGCCCGCCGAAGGCCGGGTCGTCGGCGAACAGCGTGCCGGGCTGCAGCCGGATCGTCCAGGTGCGGAAGTCAGTCGATACCTCAGGCAGCGCCGCGGCGGTGTTGGGCACCACCTTGAACGGCCGCGCCAGGTAGTCGTATTTGTAGGGCGCCTCGAAGATGTGCGCCTCGACGGTGCGCGAATACAGATCGTTGGTCTGCGGCGGGTCGAAGCCGGTTTCGGCGGCGGGGAAGGCATAGCGCAGCACCTTCGGCGCGGCCGCCTGCGCAGCGCCCACCAGACCGAGGGCGAGCCCCAGGCCGACGACGGTCAGGCGCAGCGAGGTGATGGCTGCACCGGAATTCACAGCGTCAAACCTTTCTCGACTTTCATAGCGCTCTCCTCAGGGCGGCGCCTTGCCACGCAGGTTCTGGTCGATGTCGAGGTACTTCCAGAACTCACGGATGAACGGGTTGCGCTTGTAGCCCAGCACCCAGGGCTGCATCAGATCGGTGGCGATGCGGTGGCCGCTGATCTTGTACGGCACGTAGGCCACCATCAGTTTGCTGGCCTCCTGCATCACGCGTTGGCGCTCCGGTCCATCGGGCATCTTGTTCTGGCGGATGTAGAGCTCGTTGAACGCCGGCAGGTCAAAGCGCGAATGATTGGCCTGGCCTTTGTTGGGGCCGTAGGCCAGCGCCAGGAAGGTGTCGCCGTCCGGGCTGGCGGCCAACCACCCCACACCCCACATCATCAGTTTGCCGCCGCGCGAGGCCTTCAGGTTTTCCGGCCATTTGGCGCTCTTGAAGACGATGCGCAGACCGATCGCCTTCATGCTCTTCTGCCACAGCTCGGCGAGCTGGCGGCTCAGCTGGTCGGGTTGGGTCGCGTACTCCAGCACCAGCGGCGCGCCGCTGGGCAGGTCACGCCAGCCGTCGCCGTCGCGATCGACATAACCGTACAGATCGAGCAGGGCCTTGGCACGCGGCACGTCGAAGTCGCTCATCTCGGTCTTGATCGTCGGGTCGTAGCCGAACGCGAGCGGCGCGATCGCGCCCTGCGCCACCACCGCCTGGTTCTTGCGCACCAGGCGCACCTCTTCGTCACTGTTGTAGGCCAGCGCGATAGCGCGTCGCAGCGCCACCTTGTCGGGGGTGTAGCCGCCGACGATGGGGTTCTCCTGGTTGAACAGTGCCGCCAGCGTCACATCGACCAGCGGCGCCTGGTCCATCTTCACGCCTTGCTTGACCAGGTTCGGCGCCAGTTTGTTGTTCGGTATGACGACGTTGGCGAATTCGTTTGGAAGCCGCTCGAGAAAATCACTCTGGGCGTTCAGGAACGACAGCCAGCGCGGCTGGGTCTCTTCAATGATGGCCACTTCAATGCGATCGATCAGCGGCAGGCGCTTGCCACGCATCAGCTTTGCAATCGCCTGGCCCTGCGGGTCATCCGCGCTGGGTTGTTCGTCGTAGAGCACTTCGCGAAAGCCCGGGTTGCGCTCCAGAACGATGCGCGAGCTGCGCCGCCATTCGGCCAATCGGTACGCACCCGTTCCCACCGGGTGCTCCATGATCTTGTCGCCATAGAACTCCACCACTTCGCGCGCCACCGCGCCGAACACCGAGCTGTCGGTCATCAGTTGCTGGTGAAAGCGCGGCGACGGTTCGGCCAGTCGCACCTGGAAGGTGTAGCGGTCGAGTGCCCGGATGCCCTCGACTTCGGTGTCGTAGGGAAACGGCGTCTTCGCCTCGAGCACCTTCTTGCGCAGCTCCGTCAGCCCGAGCAGGCGGGCGTTTTCCAGCAGGTACAGGTTGGGGCTTTTCCAGCGCGGGTCGTAGTGGCGCTTGATCGAATACACATAATCCTGCGCGGTCAGTTCGCGCGGGGTTTGGCGACCATCCGGGCCCTTGAACGCCGGGTCGTCGGCAAACAGGATGCCGCGCTGGATCCGGAACGTGAAACTTGTGAAATCGGCCGAAATCTCCGGCATGGCTTCCGCGGTGAGCGGCTTCATCACGAACGGCCGGGCCAGAAAGTCGAACGCCAGCGGCGCTTCGAAAATGCCGGCGGTGATGGTGCGCGAATAAAGATCGCTCAATTGCGCCGGGTCGAAACCGGTCTCGGCCACCGGGAAAGCGTAGCGCAGCACCTTGGCGCTCGCCGCCGGGGCCGACTGCGCCGAGGCCGACGTGGTCAAGGCGGCGGCCAGCCCCGCCACCCACAAAGCCCGCCATTTGCCCAAGCATCTGCTCACATTCACTCCTGCGTTCACCGGTGCCAGCCCGGACCGCAAGTCTAGGTCTTCGCAGGGTTCGCCTGCGCAAGGTTTCTCCCGGGCAGGAGCAGGGCAAGTGCGGGTCACGCGGGGCGCTGGCGTCGCGTAGACTGCGCAGCGCTTGGCCGCCCGTCCGGGGGGTCTGCGACACAGCCCCACGCCCACCCCGCAACTCCCCGCATGGCCGCCTACCTGATCCGCCGGCTCTGGCAGATGATCCCGACGCTGATCGGCGTGGTGCTGCTGGTATTTTTCCTGTTCAAGTACTTCGGCGGCGACCCGGCGGAAATCCTCGGCGGGCTGAACGCGTCGCCGGAGCAGATCCAGGCAATTCGCGACCAGCTCGGGCTGAACAAGCCGGTGTGGGAGCAGCTCGCGATCTTCTTCAAGCAGATCGTCACCTTCGAGTGGGGCAAGAGCTGGGCGACGAACGAGTCGGTGGCGAATCTGTTCATGACGCGCCTGCCCGCCACGCTGACGGTGATGGTGCCGATCCTGCTGCTCGACGTGCTGCTGGCGATTCCGTTCGCGATGGCAGTCGCCGCCGTGCGCGGCTCGCTGACCGACCGCACGCTGATGGTGGTGACGACGGTCGCGCTGTCGATCTCGTTCCTGGTCTACGTGATCGTCGGCCAGTACTTCTTTGCCTTCCAGCTTGGCTGGTTCCCGGTGCAGGGCTGGAGCGATTCGGTGTGGACGAATCTGCTCGTCTACACGCCGCTGCCGGTGCTGCTGGCGGTGATGGTGGGTCTGGCGCCGCAGATGCGCCTGTACCGCACCTTCTTTCTCGACGAAATCGGCCAGGACTATGTGCGCACCGCGCGCGCCAAGGGCTTGACCGAGCGCACCATCCTGCTCAAGCACGTGCTGCGCAACGCGATGATCCCGATCCTCACCAACGTCGCGGTGGCGCTGCCGGGCATTTTTGTCGGCTCGTTCCTGATCGAAACCTTCTTCTCGATTCCGGGCCTCGGCCGCGAGGTGCTGCTGGCGGTGAACCGCAGCGACTATCCCGTCATCCAGGCGGTGACTATCTACATCGCCGTGATCACGATGCTGGTGAACCTCGCCACCGACGTGCTCTACAAGCTGGCCGACCCGCGCGTGGTGTTGAAATGAGGGTGGGTCTGTGAGCACCGTGCTGACGATGGGCGCTGCGGCGCCGGCCTCGGGCGGCGTGTGGGGCGCGGCGTGGAAGCGTTTCCGCTCCGACCGGGTCGGCATGGTGGCGCTGGCCATCGTCGCGGCCTTCCTGCTGCTGATTGCCGCCGCCGCCGCCGGCCTGGTGGCCAAGGGCTGGCAGCGGGAGTTGGGCGTGCCGAACGCACCGCCGCACTTCCTCGGGCCGGCTCCGGCGGCAGCCACCAGCGGCATCGCACAGCCGAGCGGGCCGAACGTGGACATCTCGGCGGTCGACCCTCTCGCGCCGCGCTACAAGGAATGGGCCGAGCGCGCCGCGCAGCTCAAGACGGTGGACGCGGTGAAGAGCGAAACGCTGCCGTTCGGCGGCGACCGGCTGGGCCGCGACGTGCTGGCCAAGGCGGTGAAGGGCGCCGAGGTGTCGATCATGGTGGGCGTGCTCGCGGCGCTGGTCGCAACCCTTCTGGGCACGGTGCTCGGCGCGCTCGGCGGTTTCTTTGGCGGCAAGGTCGGCGATTTTCTCGAGTGGGTCTACAACGTCTTCACGTCGATCCCCGGCATCCTGCTGATCTTCACCTTCGCGGCGGTGCTGAACCGGGCCGACGCGATCGTCCCGAAAGGCATCTGGAGCATCGTCATCATCCTCGGGCTGACGGGTTGGACCGGCATCTACCGGCTGGTGCGCGCGGAGTTCATCAAGCACGCGGTGCGCGAATACGTGCGCGCGGCGGAGGCGATTGGTGCCAGCACGTTTTCGCGCATGTTCCGCCACATCCTGCCCAACGTCAGCCATGTCGCGCTGGTGCAGCTGTCGATCCACGTGGTGGGCTTCATCAAGGCCGAGGTGATCCTGTCGTATCTGGGCCTGGGGGTCGCGGTCGACCAGGTCAGCTGGGGCACGATGCTCGCCGAGGCACAAAGCGAACTGATTCTCGGCCACTGGTGGCAATTGGTCGCAGCGACCGCCTTCATGGCGGTGTTCGTGTCCGCGTTCTCGCTCTTCACCGATGCGCTGCGCGACGCGCTCGACCCGAAGTTGCGTGGGCTGGAATAAGGCCTCACGGCGCATCACGATGTTGCTCAGCATCCAGGACTTGCGTGTCGCGTTCCGCCTGGGAAAGACGGCCGGGGTGATGCAGCGTGTGCAGGCCGTGGGGCGCAGCGCAGGGCGCGGCGCGGGCGAAGCGGCGATCGGGGTGAGTTTCGACCTGCCCGAGAACAGCACCCTCGCCTTGGTGGGCGAGTCAGGCTCGGGCAAGAGCGTCACCGCGATGTCAATTCTCAACCTGCTGCCCGACAACGCCGAGCGCTCCGGGCGCATCTCGTTCCAGGGCCGGGACATGATCAGCCAGACCCTGGCCGAACTGCAGCACCTGCGCGGCCGCGAAATCGCCTGCGTGTTCCAGGACCCGATGACGTCGCTGAACCCGGTGTTCAGCGTCGGCGAGCAGTTGTGCGAGCCGCTCATCAAGCACCTGGGTTTGAGCCGCCGCGCCGCACTGGACAAAGCCGAGGCCCTGCTGCAGGAAGTCGGGCTTCCCGAGCCGAAGCGGCGCCTGCGCGCCTACCCGCACGAGCTGTCGGGCGGCCAGCAACAGCGCGTGATGATCGCGATCGCGATTTCCTGCGAGCCCAAGCTGCTGATCGCCGACGAGCCCACCACCGCGCTGGACGTGACGATCCAGCGCCAGATCATGGAGCTGCTGGCCACCCTGAAGGCCAGACACCGAATGAGCATGCTGTTCATCAGCCACGATCTGGGCGTGGTGGGCGAAATTGCCGACCATGTGGTCGTGATGCGTGAAGGCACGGTGCGCGAGCAGGGCCCGGTGGCGCAGATCTTCAGCGCCCCGAAAGACCCCTACACCCAGGCGCTGCTGGCGTGCCGGCCGACGCTGACGCAGCGCAGCGCGCGCCTGATGGTGATCGACGACCACCTGCGCGGCGCGACGGCGGGCGCTGCCGCAGCGGCGAAAGATCCGAACGCGCCCATCGTGATCACCGCCACGAACCTGAGCAAGAGTTTCTGGTTGCGCAGCGGGGTGTTCGGGCGCAAGGAATTCAAGGCGGTGCGCTCGGCCAGCTTCACGCTGCGGCGTGGCCACACGCTGGGCATCGTCGGTGAATCGGGTTCGGGCAAGACCACGCTGGGCCTGACCCTCCTGCGCCTGCACGAACCGAACGGCGGGCCGGCACTGGGCAGCGCGATGTTCGACGGCCGCGACCTGCTGCAGTTGTCGAAACGCGACATGCTCGCGGTGCGGCGCCGCCTGCAGGTGGTGTTCCAGAACCCCTATGCATCGCTGAACCCGCGCTTCACGGTGGCGCAGACGCTGATCGAGCCGATGACGATCCACGCCATCGGCTCGAACGCCGATGACCGCATGGCGCGCGCGGGTGCGCTGCTGGCGAAGGTGGGCCTGCCCGAGACCGCGCTGCACAAGTACCCGCATGAATTCTCCGGCGGCCAGCGCCAGCGCATCGCGATCGCGCGCTGCCTGACGCTGGAGCCCGAGGTGCTGGTGCTCGACGAAGCGGTGAGCGCACTCGACGTGTCGGTGCAGGCGCAGGTGCTCAACCTGTTGCGCGACCTGCAGGATGAACTGGGCCTGTCCTACATCTTCATCAGCCACGACCTCGCGGTGGTGCGCTTCATGGCCGACGAGGTGATGGTGATGAAGGAGGGCGAGGTGGTCGAACAGGCCGCGGTCGAGCAGATTCTCGATGCGCCGCAGCAGGACTACACGCGCCGGCTGCTCGGTGCCATTCCGCGCGGCTACACCGGCGCAGCCATCGCTGCGGCCTGAGGCGCGCCGGGTACCACGGTCAGAACATCGTGTTGGTGTTCGCCGACTGCGGCGGCACCTTCTGCAGCACGTCCCAGTGCTCGACGATCTTGCCGTCGGCGTCGAGACGGAAAATGTCGATG